>CAJQNE010000268.1 GCA_905479545.1 uncultured Gammaproteobacteria bacterium
TATTGCGCTGTACCTGATGCGGGATAGCGATACGCTGCTGACTGTTAACAGTTAGCCGGATACGGTAAGTGTCAGCCAGAAATTTCTGGCTGACATCGCCGTAGTGCTGTTGTCGCTACGCCTATTAGCGGCATTGGCGGGTTGCTGACAGCTCTCTGTGCAGTTTGAGGCTGCTGACCGCTCAATCGTTAGACGCGGAGGTAACGGCTTTGTACGGTCGGCTATAAAAAACGAACTCTGGCGGCTCGCATTGCTGCAACATTACGGGAATAGTGACAGGGTAACTTCTGTCACTATTTAAGGATGTACCAATGCTCGATGCCAATGACACCCGTAACCTGAAAATCTCGCTATTACTCCTACGCCTTGGCGTATTTATCGTGATGATAATGTGGGTAATCGACAAGTTCGTGAACCCCGGCCACGCCGCAGCCGTAGCGAACAAGTTTTATATGATGCCCGAAGGCCTGGGCTCCACCGTGTTCTATATTCTCGGCGCACTGCAGGCTGCCGTCGTTATTGCCTTCGTCATCGGCTTTAAGAAACGACTGAGTTACGGCATTGTGTTGGCGATGCATGGCATTACCACCTTCGCCAGCTACGCTGCCTACTTTGACCCCTGGAAGCACCTGCTGTTCTTCGCCGCCTGGCCCATGCTGGCGGCCTGTGTCGCGCTGTACCTGATGCGGGATCACGATACGCTGGCCACTGTTGGCTAACTGCCTGAACAACCTATCGTTATGTTTGTTTACGCTATTGTAATTATGGCCGTATCGGCTGCGGCAACATCGCAGTTCGTGCGCGGCCGGTGGAGCGATAAAGTTTGGCGGGGCGTTTTCCCGCTATTTTGCTATTGCCGGTTTCTTCCACCATATCGGCATCCATCAGGCGTCGCCGGAATGATTTGATCGGTAGTTTGCGTCCAAGAATGATACTGAAAACGTCTTGCAGTTCCGTCAGCGTGAATTCAGTTGGCATTAACTCAATCGGTAATGCGCTGTAAGTGGCTTTTGACTGGAGTCGTTCAAGAGCTTGTTGGGCGAGTTGTTGGTGATCGAACGCCAGGTTTGCTTCGGCGAGCTCGCTGATTTTTAGCCAGCGGGCGTTGTCGTTGAGTTTGCTTGTATCAACTTTGTTGATGTCGATGAGGGCGAAGTACAGCACAGTGAGTGACCAGCCTCGCGGATCACGATTGGCTGCCCCGGTGGTGCTGACTTGTTCTAAGTAGGGTGATGCTATGCCGGTTTTGTCGGTGAGCTTCCGATACGCGGCTGCGTCCACACTGGCATCAGCGTGTAAATCAATAAAGCCACCTGGTAACGCCCATTTGCACTTTTCCGGGTGTTCTAACCGTTCCACGAGGAGTAGCTGCAAAGCATCGTCAATAACGGCAAATATCGCTATATCTACTGTGCAGAGCGGTATTTCATAATCGTGAATATTATAGTTCTTGAGAAAGTCTGTTTCGTTCATAGTTATTCCGTCTCTAATAGCCAATAAAGTAGCGGTGACAACTTGTTTTAGTTGTCACCGCGAAAGGTCGGCTAGCCTGCAGCCAAATGGGCCTTTATCGCCTCAAAGGTTACTGGCGCGGTGAGCACGCCATTTTCGAAAACCGTTGTGAACTCGCCCCGATCTTCCTCTGCTGCTGTTTGTCGATCAAACAATTCAAAGCCGTTCTCAGTTTTTTCAATCCGTAGTAAACCAGCGGCAGAACGTTTATCACCAGAGTCTGTTTTAGGGTCTTTATAAATCGCTCTTGGCTCGCCAGCTACTTGGCCCCAGGTCGCTTTCATCGCAAAACCAAAAGTGTCACGGGTTAAGTATTGGTAGGTGTAAGCACCTATACCAAACACTAAATTCGTTGAGGCGAATCCCTTGGCTTCCAACCCTTCAAGTATTGCTTTGGCCCGTTCCAACGTAATTGAATCACCATAAATGAGACCGACCCGCTCGTTGAGCAACTTATAGCCTTTCTCACTAACTGCGCCGCCAAAAATATCCCATAAGCACTCCACTGCACCTTTGTATTCGGGCGTTCCCGCTGCTGCGCCCGGGTCACCGCAGATGATTTTTACCGGGTCGCCACTGTCTGGCCGAAACACGGTTTTCGCTAAGCCAATTTCGTTCGGCTGGCGATCAAGAATGTCGTCCTTTAATGTAACGGCGTATTCGGTGATTACCTTCCAGAAATCCCAGGTATCAGAAACAATAGAAACAATACCGCGAGGGTAAAGCTCGGTGATTAAGCGCCGGAACGTATCTATTTCGCTGTCTTTGGTGCCCATGCACATTACGCTGTGCTCGGTGGCAGGCACTGAAACGCCTACTACTTCAGTCGCACCGTAATAGTCTTCTGCGTAGTCGATAGCCGCTACCGTATCCGTGCCGATGAAGCTGGTGAGGTGACCAATGCCAGCCTGTGCCGCGTCTTCTACTCCGCTCATTCCCCGACAGCTGAAATCGTGGCCCTGAATAGCCACGGTTTCCAACGGCGCGCCGGTTCTAATTGCATATTCGGTGAGCAATCGTTTGTACTCGTAAGCAATAGTAGCGGTGGTGCAGGGTTTCCATATTTCAGCGCTAATACTTGTTTCAATGTAATTAGTCAGCCAGAAAAATTCTGGCTTGGAGTTCACCACGGTAAATAATGGAACTTGAATGTTTACCCGTGAGCCTTCCGGCAACGCCTTAATTTTCAGCGGTAGATAGCCCAAATCGTGCAACGCTTCAATGTGGTCAGTCGGAATAGCGCCTTCACCTAAAGAGGTGTCCATGCGGCGCTTATATTTTGCGATAACATTCGCTTTTGGTTTATTGAAAAACTCACGGTTCCACTGTTCGATCAGTACCCGATTGATGTAGCCCTGCAATCCGACAAACACCACACGATCATCGAAACCGGGTAATACGCTCGCTAACCGAGAAGACCGTGGCGTGAAGTTTGAGTACACGTATTCGGTATTCGCCGGGTACTGGCGCCTATGGTCTGCTTTGTAGAAATCTATTGCCATTAAAGGGTTCATTGCGCTTCTCCTTGGGTGTTGCTGAATTTGATAGTGGTTAGTTTTTTAGTAGCTGAATGGCTGAAGCTGTCGGTGGTATAAATTTCGTCTATCAGGCCGTCAAATACATCGAGGCCCTTACTGAAAATTCCGTGAGTCACATACAGCATTATCTTCTCGGCATTCTTCGCCCTAAGCTGCTCAGCGATTTTGATAAAGGTGTAGCCGCCGTCGCAGATATCGTCAGTAATGACCGCGCATTTACCGGTAAGGTCGTCCACCAGCACGTCTGTGTGGGTTATCTCTCCGGTGGCCGGGTCACGGCGTTTTGCGCAACGGACCATTTCGCTAATGTGCAGCTGCGATTTAATCTCGTTACAGCGATTCACTGCGCCTTTATCCGGGCAGATAAGGACTGAATTTTTGTCCTTTAACAGTGCGACTAACGCGGGGCTGTTGCTAATAATGTCGGCGGGTTTCACATTGCTCGCACCGGTTAGCTGAAGTCCGACCGGGCTATGGCAATCCCAGGTAGTTAGTTTGTTAGGTGCCAATTGGCGGATAAGTGCAGCCATCACTTCTAACGAAAATGCCTGGCCCGGTGCGCACACACGATCCTGTCGTGCGTAGGGTAGGTAAGGAATTTCGAGGTCAATTGCCACTGGTTGGCGGAATTGGTTGTCCAGGGCATTTTTTATAAGCAGTAGGTCAATCAAGTCGTTAGCGCTGCGAATATAAGCAGTGATACTGAAAGCTGGTTCGCAATCGCCAGGGATGCGGCCTAACTGCACATGGCGCTCGCCGCCGGAAAACGTCATAAACGTCGCTTCAATCGTCTGGCGGTTGGTGTCTTGGATGGCGATCATTTTCAGCTCCTCTTAAATATTGTCATTGTGACTTTATATATTTATTGTCATTAAGTCAATTTATTCTGTGTGACGACAAAATTTTGATCGTAACCCGGACTTTGGATTCGTCGAGAGTGGCGGGAAAGAGAGGTGTTGTACCTGGGCGGGGGCGAGATAGCGCCTGCTTTGCCAGTGCCGGACTTTAGAATAACGCGGCGACAATAGTTTCTGAATATAGCCTTGTGGGCTCACTGCTCCCATTAGGCACCCGGGGTAAAGCTTCGGGGCGTGGAATGGGTGAGAAAGTTGTCATTTAACCAACCGCCGCACATCGGGCGTTATATAAAGCCTTCTTCAAAATGATGACCAGTCCTTTCGAAGAGGAGGCTGAGCGTAATTTCCCGGTGTTAGCAGAGCTGGAAGCCGGTGTTACTGAGGTAACCCGGCTTCTAACAAAATACGGCTAGCCACAAACCTCCGCAGCGAACGCTAATTTGCTGCGCGTTGTTTTGTGGCCTTTAGCTACCCGGTGGCGGTAGGCCAACCAGTTGCCGGCCTTCCTCGGTTTTAATCGAAAAATCAGTGCCGGCAAAAGGCTGGGCTGCATCAGTGCAAAGCCAGGCAATCGCTTTAGCAGGCCATTCGGCTGGAATGTGACTGCCCCAGTCGAGCTGGCTAACCGGGTTTACGCCGGAGTCGCGGATTTGTTGCATCATATCCGTGGCGACGGTGCCGGGGCTCATACCAACCACCCGAATGCCTTTATCGCCGACTTCTTTATGGGCCGCCATGGTAAGCATTTTTGCCGCGGCTTTGCTGGCGCAATAAGCGCTCCAACCTTCCAGCGCGTTATTGGCAGCGCCGGAACTGATATTAACGACTACGCCACTACCTTGTTTAAGCATAACCGGCAGGGCTGCTCGTAGGCCGTGATAAACGCCTTTGACGTTAATATCGATAGCGTCGGCCCATTGCTTTGGGTCGGATTCAACAAGCTTCGCAATCGGATCGATAACACCGGCGTTATTCACCAGAATATCCAGCGACCCGTGCTGACTAACACAGTGCTCAACGGCGGCTGCAACTTCCGCATAGTCGGCCACGTCGCAGCGTAGGCTGTCGGCGCCAATTTCTGCGGCTAGCTCGCTAACATCATTGCGTGTAGCTATCACTGCAGTAGCACCGCAGGCGATGAGTTCTTTTACGGTCGCCAAGCCGATACCGCGGCTGCCGCCGGTTACCAAAGCTACTTTGCCTTTAAGGTTTATCACTGCAACTCCTGAAGCGGTTTTTCTTAACCACAGATTACACGGATTTCACTGATTTTAAATGTGGCGGTCTGGTCGCTTAAATGGCCTTGGTGCCGCTACGCGATAACCTCGGTTTCAACAGGTCGCTTAGCGATGCCTTTAAGTAGGCGACCAAGAATATCTGCCCCGGTAAGCACCCGCTGATGGCCTTCGCTCCAGAGTAAAATTACATCGCGGTCGATAACGTCATCGTCGGCGAGTTCCGGTACCTGATCTTCAGAGCGTTTCATTAGTTCTAGTGCGCGGCCTAGTGTGGCGTTGGCATCGTCGAGCACAATCGGGCGATGGCAGTAATGGTATGGCGACACATCAGCAATTGTTTCTGAGTCCATGTCGGCTAATAGTGCAGAGCGTAGGAAGCCGTCTGCGTCGAGTAATAACCGCGGTTCGCGATTGGTTTCATCGCAGATGATGACCCATTTGTGGCCTGAGACATTGACGTCGTGCATAAAGGTTTTGAATGAATCATCACCACGCTCCGGCAATATCGGTAAATCGAGTTTGCAGGGGGCACTGATAATGCTGGCAGGGTCTACCGGTTCGCCTTCAGCACTCACGGTTATATCTTCCATCGACAGGAAGTTGAGTGCGCCGGTGCCGTGGACGTGTTCAACGTCGGCTTCTTCGGCATCGACGTGGGCTTTGAGCAAGCCCTTCAGTTCGCGTTCACGGAAGTAAGTGATGCCTTCGCGGCCGAGCCAGCCGTCGAGCATCAAGGCGGTGAGTTTGGCAACCGGGAACAGTAAGAACTGGTAGAAGCGAATAACCGGGGTCAGTTTGGCGGCGACTTTCAGGGCGTTCCGCGAGAAGTAAGCCTGCGGAATGATTTCGCCCAGATAGGTAATTGCCACTGTTGAGAACGCGAAGGCCGCAACGCCCGCCAGCACCATGTCGCTTAGCATCGTGAGCAATACGTTGATGGAAACGTTGCCCCAGAGAATCGTCGACAGCAGGAAGTTAGAATCCTCGCGCATCCGTAATATTTTTGCTGCGTTCTCGTTGCCGCGTTTGGCTTCCACTTCCAGCTGCAACCGGCCGATAGAAAAAAATGCCAGGTTCAGGCCGGAGAAAATAGCCGACTGTGTGATACAGAAGGCGATACCGATCCAAACCAGTGTATCGGCGGTAAAAATGGTAGAAATAGATTCCATCGAGGTAATTTCCTGCGACTAGTGCATCGC
>CAJQNE010000269.1 GCA_905479545.1 uncultured Gammaproteobacteria bacterium
GCCGCAAAAACTTAATCATGTTGGCAACCTTTTCTCGTGGTTAATGAATTTGCGACCGAATAAGCAATTGCAACCGCTACTGCTCTGGCGAGCCACTTAAATCTGGTGAATTACGATTGACGCTACGCTTATAACTCCCAAACAACCTTCTGCTTACGACCTACCCAATCATCTGCCTGTGGCAAGTAGTGGCTTTCAATTACTTCACGCTTAATTTTCATGGTGGGCGTCAAGTAGCCGTTATCCATTGTCCAGTCATTTTTAACCACCACGAGGTAATCCATTTTTTCATGCTCTTCCACTGTGGCATTAACCTCCTCCAGCAGAGTCTCCAGATCGGCAGTAAACGATTTGCGTTGCGCATCGGTTTTAACTGAGTGTCGAAGTTCTTCGGATAACATCAGCAGCGCAAACGGCTGCGGTTGGCCAGGACCAGTGACACATGAAACTTCGATACCGGGGTGGTTTCCAAGCTTTTGCTCAATCGGCACGGGGGCTATGTATTTGCCTTTACTGGTTTTAAACAGCTCTTTTACGCGACCGGTAATTTTCAACCGGCTTTCACTATCTGTCTCGCCGCGGTCGCCGGTTTTAAAGAAGCCATCACTGGTTAAGTCTGCAGCTGACTTCTCTGGCATTTTGTAATAACCCAGCATTTGCCCCGGGCTCTTCACTTCAATTTCACCGCTTTCAGCAATACGACATTCAACGCCCGGCACCGGCTGTCCAACATAACCAACCCGCACCTCACCGGGCCGACTGGCGTGTGACACACCAAAGTTCTCCGACATACCATAACAATCCAGCAACTCAAGCCCTAGCTCGCGATACCAGTTAATAGTGCTTTCTGGCAAAGGTGCTGAACCGGTAATGGCGGCTCTTACATGATTCAGACCAAGCTCAGTGAGGATTTTATTTTTGAATATGCCAGAAACCACCGGCAGCGCCATAATTACCCGCTGCTTCTTCGGCGAAAGCTTGCCATTAATAGCCTGATTAAATTTAGTCCACAACCGTGGAACCGAGAAAAATATGGTGGGCTGAGCGCGTTTAAGGTCGTTCTGAAAAGTAGACAAGTCACCACCGAAAAACACGTGGAAACCGAAATAAAGTGAGGTCGCCTCTACTGCAGCTCGCTCTGCAACGTGCGCTAGCGGCAAATAGGAAAGCATGCGGTCTTCATTGCTAAAACTAAACATGCCACTGAGCGCGACGGCTACCGATGTCATACTGCCGTAGCTGTGCATCACACCCTTGGGTCGACCGGTACTGCCCGACGTATAAGCAATGGTTACCAATTCATCGCGCTTAGGACTATTAATCTTTTTTAACGGTTCACAGTTCGAAATCAATTCATCCCATTGCGGTATATCGCTGCGCGGTGACATCGGCAAGCCAATTAATGGCATGCTCTCGGGTATAGCTGTTTTTATCTCGTGCCAACCGTCAATTTTACCGTCGAGCTTGCCGACAAATAGCAGTTTGATATCAGCATGGTCGAGAATATATCCAGCGGTGTCGGCATTAAGCGTTGGATATAGCGGCACAGATACAAACCCGGCCATCCAGATCGCCAAATCGGCCATGATCCAATGAGCACTGTTTTTACCAACAATGCCAATGCTACTGCCCGCCTGGAGCTTGAGCGAGCGCAAATGCCGCGCCATTCTGCGCGCCTCGCTACCAACCTGCTGCCAACTGTAATTCACCACACGTTGCCCGCCCCCAGCTACTGGATAGGGCTGGGTGAGATAAATGTTATCCGGTATGGTGGCTTCCCAATGCTGGAAACACTGTAGCAGGGTGGTTTTATTATTCGTTTCAGTCATTTCAACGCTCCTCTATTGCCAATGACAGTGTAGGCATGTTGCTGCCCCCATTACATGACCACTCCGGCTCATAATTTGATATATTCGGACATACTTTTAAACTATTAACTCAATATGGACTGGCACTTCCCCCGTAGCGTTTACAGTATCGGCCTTATGTGTTCGGCCGCTGCTGAACGCGGCGTAGCCGTCGAACACGTGCTCGCAGGCAGCGGCATATCTTCGTCAGCTCTATCTGACCCTAGTACAGAGGTATTGCCTCGGCAAGAACTAATAGTAATCAGCAATATCGCTGAACAGATAGGTGATCAAGACGGCATTGGTCTGGAAATTGGTGCCCCGTTTCATATTTCAGCTTATGGGGTGTTGGCTTTTGCGCTCGCTAGCTGCAGCACCCTCCGTGAACTGATAGATCTGGGGAATCGGTATTCTCAACTGGCTTTCGCACTTACCGACCGTTGCTATGAAGAAAACAGCGGCAAGATGCACATTATCTTTCAGGATAATCATCTGCCTGAAGCCATTCGCAGCATAGTAGTAGAACGAGACTTGGCCGCCTTAGTAAACATTGGTACTGAGCTGTTTTTTCTACCGTTGCCCATAGAAACCTTAAGCCTGCGACAACCCCAACCAGCATACGCTGAGCTATTTCTGCAGCACCTCGGGGTGGAACCGACGTTCGGCGCAGCTCAGAATGCTATTATTGTCGACGCCGAAGTTCTCGACCTGCCGCTACCGCAAGCCAACCCGCAAGCGCTGCAGTATTGGGATACTCAGCTGCAAGCAATATTGCGAGGTAAACAGGAACGCACCGGTACTGCGGGAAAAGTTCGCACAATACTCTCTCGCAACCCCGGCGTGGCACCCGATATGGAAGCGATAGGTGCTGAGCTCTGCACAACGTCACGCAACCTTCGACGTCAATTAGCTGCAGAAGGCACATCATTTCGGGCACTGGTCGATGAGTTTCGTGAAGCGCTCGCTGAAGAGTTATTAACCACAGCCAGGCTTACCGTCGAACAAGTGGCCGAACGCTTGGGCTATTCAGAAGCTTCTAGCTTTACTAACGCATTTAGACGCTGGAAAGGTATGCCGCCACAGGAGTGGCGTAGTGGAAAAACCATCAACTCTGCTGTGCGGGCTCAGAAAGACAAACTTGTGTAGAACATACGGCGTTTGCTTTAAGACAAGCCTTGCCTGTAACTATAGCCACGGCACCTACCCGGCTCTCAGCTAGAAACTATAAGCAGCGACGAACGAGAAGTTATCCGTGTCACGCGCGCCGTTGTATAAACCGTTGCCGGTGTACCACTGGTAAGTACCACTAAGCTTCCAAGCACCTTTCTGATACTCCGTGTTGAGAATGTATTGTTTACGGTCTTCCAGAAAATTAGCAGCTGGCCCAGGTGTATTGCCGTTTACATCGTGAAAAAATGCCACGACCAAGTTAACTGTGCCGCCTAATATGCGCTCATACGTAAGTGCATTAATAAACCGATAACCCCAGGAAAACGAATCGGCGAAAGCACCTTTTTCTTCCTGCAGTGGATTTTGCATCGAAAAAGCCAACAAATCATCGCCATTACCCTGAGCGAATTCAGCATTTTTTGTGCCGTCGCAGACCAATTCGCCGTTGACATTCTCGCAGTCGACTTCCAAGCGCCCCGGTATCGCCAGACCACGAGCGGTGCCAGCAGACGCTATGGGTAGCTCGGTATACTCCGGCATGCCAAACACTTTGGTAAAACCAACGGATAACACCCGAACCCATGAGTCAGCCAAGAAAGGGTTGGTTTCTGCCAAGCTCAGAATAACGGTTTCAGCCTGCCCAACCGGAAACCGTTCATAGCCGCGTAAGTACTCACCTGCGGCTACTGACGCATCAGGACAATCGGCCGTATTAAATTCTTCGTAATCACCATGCCGGTACTGCTCAATGAGCGATGGATTACTTAAGCAACGCAATGAGCCAAAGCCCGGCGAATTGGCATAGGCGGTTAGGTCAAAGGGCTCCAGCTGTAGCGGCAGATTCGGCCGGTAGACGAATTCAGTCGCGACTGAATAGTCACCGATATTGGAACTCATGGAAATACCGAACATATCAATGTTCTCCGGGTACTCGAGTATTGGCCGGCTGGTATCGGCGACCTTCAAAGCGCCAATCAGCCCCGTTATTCCATTGACCAACCGAGGGTCAACGGGGCCAACATTCGGCAGACCTAAATCTCCCAAGTCTACCGCGTTGAGCGCTTCTGCAGGTAGCTGACTGGC
>CAJQNE010000270.1 GCA_905479545.1 uncultured Gammaproteobacteria bacterium
GACGACGTCCGTGATCTCGACTTCAACGATGCCGGCTCATGGCCGTTAGTGGTTCGGGTCATTGTGTTTGTGCTTATCGCTTCAGTGATCGGTGGCTTGGGTTATAAGTTTCTAATCGCCGACCAGGTAAAAGCGCTGCAGGTGGTGAAGGCAGAAGAGCAGGATTTACGGGTAAAACTTGAAGGCAAGCAACGGAAAGTCGCCACATTGGCAGCTTTGAAGCTGCAGGTGGCAAAGCTCGAGCGAGATTTTGCCTCACTGCGTGATCAGCTGCCCGGTAAAACCGAAGTGGCCAGCCTGTTGCAGGAAGTTTCACAAACCCGGGTAATTACCGGCCTGGAAGAAGAGCTGTTTAAGCCAGGCGCTGAAAGCCCTAAAGACTTCTACGTAGAGTTGCCGATTGAGCTGCGCCTGCTTGGCAACTATCACCAATTTGGCGAGTTTGTGAGTGGCATAGCGGCGCTGCCGCGGATTGTTACGTTGCAAGAAATAAAAATCGTGCGAAACCCGAAAGCAGAGAAAGACAATAACGATCGGCCGCTGATAATGACGGCAATTGCCAAAACCTATCGATACCGCGACGAATCCGAGCGGCCTGCAGCAGAGGAGCCGAAGAAATGATGATTCGGCAACTGCTGGTTTTATCCGCCGCCATGGCTATGGCGCTGTTGTTTTCTGGCTGTGAGGGCGATATGACTGACCTCGAAAGCTACGTCGCTGAGGTCACATCCAGGCAGTCGAGTGACATTGAGCCGCCGCCGGAAATTAATCCTTATATAGGCTTTGACTACGAGGCTTCGGGGCGGCGTGACCCGTTTACACCACCGACGGGAGTAGCAGCCAGAGAAACAACTAAAGCTGAACCCGTGGTTGAAAATAAGCCCAAAACCATCAACCAGCTGGAGCTCACCGATGAGCGCCCGGATCCTGATCGCAAACCAGGTGACCTCGAATCGATGCCGCTCGATGCCATTCGCATCGTAGGTATTGTGCAGTGGGAAGGTAAGCCGTGGGCACTGGTTCGCTCGAGCGAACCTTATGTTTATCGGGTTACGGTAGGTGACTATCTTGGCCAAAATTATGGAAAAATTACTGACATCAGTCAGCGTGGCGTGCAACTACGGGAGTTGATTCGCGACGGATTTGGTGCGTGGCGGTTACGCCGTGCCACCATTCTTGCTAATTCAGAGAAGGATAATAAATGACCATGCTACGAGAGTCGTTGGGGCGACGAACTGAGGCTTCTCTGCGGGGGAACTTTATTTCGGTAAAACAAATGGGGGCGACGCAATTCAGCGCGGTGCGGGTACTGGCCAGAGTGATGGCGGCAGGTACGATACTGATGCTCGGAAGCGGGCTGAGTTCCGCTGCCACCATAACTAATGTGCAGTTGTTGTCAGCTGCTGACGGTGGCGCGGTTTTAGCGTTTTCCTTAGGTGCTGTGGAGGGTGTCGTGCCCGCCAAAAGTTTTGCGACGGCTGAGCCGGCGCGCATAGTTGTTGATATGCCCGGCACGCTAAGCCTGCTGCCGCGCGGCAAGCAAAATATTAGCTCAGGTATTATCGAAGACGTAACGGTAGTCAGCACTGAGAATCGCAGTCGCATTGTGGTAAGCCTGAACCAATTGTTGCCGCATACGGCGATACAGCAGGGTGATAAGTTACTGCTGCAAATTGGTGGTGTAGACCCCATGCCGCTAATTGCCACTGCCGCGCCGGCTAATCCGCCACCCGTGGTAACGCCGGCCTATGAAGCGCCCAATGACGTGCCAAGATTAGAAATTCAGCAGCCTGAATCGAGTACGAGAGCACCAGCTGCTACCAGCGAACGACTAAGGCCTGCTATTCGTAGTAACCAGGTTGAGGTGCGGCCTGTTGCAGCCAGCACAGCCGCTGTGCTGCGGGTAGATTTCCGGCGTAATGAAGCCGGTGCTGGTCGCATTGTGTTCGATTTGAGTAGCCCCAGCTCCGGCTTGGATATTCGCAAGCGGGGCGGGAATCTGGTTGCAGAAATTGCAGATATTGAGTTGCCCGAAGCACTGCGTAAGAAGTTTGATGTGCTTGATTTCGGTACCCCGGTTCGTTCCTTCCGCACGCGTCAGCGGCGTGATAAAGCGGTTGTAGAAATCGATGCGTTTGGTGATTTTGATTACAGCGCTTACCAAACCGATGCGCGGTTAGTTATTGAAGTCCGGCCACTGAGTCAGGAAGAGCTGGCTGAAGAGCAGGAAACGGGGCCGGTATATACCGGCGAACCTATAAGTCTGAATTTTCAAAGCATCGAAATCGCCCGGCTTATGCAGGTGCTGGCCGATTTTGCCGGTGTCAATATTGTAGTCAGTGATGACGTGCAGGGCGATATCGCCATGCGCTTAGTTAATGTGCCATGGGATCAGGCGCTGGATTTGGTGCTGCTAACCAAAAACCTCGATAAGCGCCGTGAAGGCAATGTAATTCTTATCGACACCACCGTGAACATCGCCACCCGTGAGCGTGCCGCCCGTGCTGCCCGTGACGCTGAGCTGGAAGTAGCGCCGGTGCGTACCGAGCTGATTCAAATTAACTATGCCAAGGCCAGTGAACTGGCTGAGCTAATCGATGGAGACGACAATAACCGCAACGTCGCAACCAGTTTTAACCAGAACAGCAATAACCGGATTGAAGACAACGGCCTGCTATCCGTTCGTGGCCAGATTTCGGTAGACGAACGCACCAATACACTGGTAGTTCAAGATACGCTGGAAAAAATTATCGACATTCGTCGGTTGGTCGAGAAACTCGATATTCCGGTACGGCAGGTGCTTATCGAAACACGCATCGTAGTGGCCAATGACGATTTTAGTAAGGATGTTGGTGTGCGCTTCGGCTTAACGGCAGTGGATCGTCGTGGCAGCAACGGCCTGCTGGCTATCGGCGGAACCTCGACGGGTAATAATGTGATTATTGACTCGGCTCGTAATGGCGATTCAACGTTGAACATACCCGGTAGCGGTGGTGGTACGTTGGCCGATAGGTTTGGAGTAAACCTGCCTGCTTTGCCAACCGGAGTTACCCCGGGCAGCATTGGTTTGGCATTTTTGGGTCGTGATGTGCTCATCGACCTAGAGCTTTCGGCGCTGCAGGCGGAAGGCAAAGGCGAACTGCTGAGCACGCCGCGAGTGATTACCGCCAACCAGAAAGAAGCCAGAATTGAGCAGGGCGTAGAAATTCCTTTTCAGCAATCTACCTCCAGCGGTGCTACTTCGATCACCTTCAAAAAAGCGGTGCTAAGCTTAACCGTGACACCACAAATTACCCCGGATAACCGGGTAATTCTCGATCTTGATGTCACTTCCGACGCCCGGGGAGAGGATACGGTGAATGGCCCGGCCATCGACACCCGCCAGGTTGAAACGCAAGTGCTGGTAAACAACGGTGAAACGGTCGTGCTGGGCGGTATTTATGAGCAGGACAAACGTGAGACGGTAAGTAAAGTGCCGTTGTTGGGTGACATACCGTTTGCTGGCCGGTTATTCCGTCGTAATACCAGTAGTAATATGAAACGCGAATTGTTGATATTCGTTACACCAAAAATTCTCGATGAAAGTCTGTCGATACAGCGCTAGACCAGATAATATGAATATATTAAATCCTAAGCTGCCCCGTTTCGCTGCTATTGCAGTATTGCCTCTTCTGCTAGCTATGGGCTGCAGTGGTGGTGGCAATGGTGGTTTGACCAACGATGATGACGATGGAGTGACGGGTGGTGATGGCGATAGTGGTACTCCGGTTGAGACTCAGACATTGCGGTTGGGCCGTGGTTTTGGTGAGCAGTTTGAGTCAGGGCAGTTGGATATAGCGGTAGCGAGTTTGGCTGCTGGAGGTAGCACTACTATTGCAGTCACTTTGGTGAATCAAAATGGTGCAGCCCGTACTGAAGATTTTAATGTAACGTTCTCGTCACCGTGCGTGAGCCAGGGTTTGGCAACAATCACCTCGCCAGTAACGTCTAGCGACGGGCAGGCGCAGGCCACCTACACTGCTCAGGGGTGCTCAGGTGAAGATACGATTACCGCATCGGCGATTAGCAATGGAACTCAGGTAAGCGCCGGCGGCGTAATTACTGTTACTGCAGCTGAGCTCGGTTCGCTCAGGTTTATTTCAGCGGACCCGGATAATATTGCTCTCCGCGGTGCCGGTGGTGCTGGTCGCCAGGAAACATCCACCGTGATTTTCCAAGTTCGTGATACTTCAGGGGGGCCAGTACGTGGTCAGTTGGTGCGCTTTGATTTAAGCACTAGGGTTGGAGGGATAGAGTTGTCGTCAGCTGCAGCCTGTTCAAGTGCTGATGGTAATGTGCAAACGGTCGTTCAGGCGGGAACAGTTCCCACAGTAGTACGAGTAACTGCGCAGTTGGTAAGTGGTGAGAGGGAAGCAGGTGAAGTTTGCGATTCGACAGCCAACGGCGGAACGAATGTTGGCTCCAGTCAATCAGATGAACTGACAATTTCTACTGGTGTGCCTGATTTTGATAGTGTTTCTTTATCGGCTAGCGTTCTTAATCCTGAAGGCCTCAATATTGATGGCACGTTATCAAATATCACTATGCGAATGGCGGATAGGGCGAATAATCCGGTACCGGATGGTACAGCGGTGCAGTTTCAAACTGAAGGCGGCAGCATCCGTGGGTCTTGCAACACTGTGGATGGCAGTTGCACTGTGGTGTGGAACAGTCAAAACCCTCGGCCTGCAGAACAGGGCTTTAGTAACGCAGGCCGAGCAAATATTCTAGCGTTCGCAATCGGTGAAGAAAATTTCTTTGATCTGAATAGCAACGGTGTATTTGACGGCGAGCCCACTGACCAATTTAATGTCTCCGGTGACCCGCAACCCCAACAAGATATTGGTGAAGCATGGCGTGATGATAACGAAAACGGCGAATTTGATGATTCAGTGCCGGAGCCCTTTGTTGATTTTGACCAAAACAGCATGCGTACCATGCCGGATACACTGCAGAGCAGTGTGCTCTGTAACCTAAATTCCGGCCAATGTGCTGTAGGTGACGATGGTCGGCCACAGTTGTTGAATGTCTACAGAAATTTAACGATAGTAATGAGTGGTCCGGCGTCCCAGATTTTATTTTATGACGGGGGTGCGCAACCGGACTTTGATTCGCCGGGCCGCACTGAGCCTGTTCCTTGCGACAGCGGTGCATCGCTAAATCAGCTGCAATGTGGTCAGTCTTACAGTGTTGTTGTATGCGACGTAAACGATAACGTTATTCCAGCGAGCAGTTCCGTGACCATTACCGCAGACGAGGCTATGTTGTTGGGCAGCACAAGTTTTACTGTGCCGAATACTAATGCGTTCGGCGGCTTTGTAGCTGGGTTGTTTCCCCAAGCCAGTGGCGAAGAGGACACCGGACTAATAGTGGTATCTGCCTCTACTCCAAGTGGTGTAGTGAGCGAGCGATCAATTTCTGTTACAGGCTGTGCAGAATAGCCAGCTCTACTCTGCGGGTTGCCATAGTGGTGATTCAAGGCAGCTAATTGCTGGGTTAATTGTTTGTGAGCTACGCGATTGGCGATGCGGCCAGAACACTAGTAGCATCGCCATACCTTCTTGTGGGCGCTAAGTCGCACTCATCGTGAACCAATCTAGTACCTCGCGCGAAAAGCGCATTTTCATCGTTGGCCCAATGGGTGCTGGCAAAACCACTATAGGTCGCAGCCTGGCTAGACGGCTGGGCTGGGATTTTGTCGACGCCGATGCAGAAATCGAGCGCCGGAGTGGTGTCGATATAGCACGGATATTCGAGCGCGAAGGTGAGCCGGGCTTCCGTCGTCGTGAATGCTTTACGATGGAAAACCTTACCCACCGCGACAAAATTGTGCTCGCCACTGGTGGCGGTGTAGTGCTCAATGACGATAACCGTATCGCGCTGGGTCGGGGTTTCTGCATTTATATACATTCGCCGATAGAAATTCAGTTAGAGCGAACTTCGCGAAATAACCGTCGGCCGCTATTACAAGTCAAAGATCCTAAAGCCAAGCTGGAGTCATTGTTCGAAGAGCGTGACCCGCTCTACCGTGAGGTTGCTGACGCTGTGGTTGACTCCGTGCGGGACCACCCGCGCGCGATGGTGGATAAAATGCTTGCGGCATTGCCTCCAGAATGGCGGCCACAGCCGGAACAGACCGGTGACGGGAAAGCGTAACTCACCAACAGTTAGCGCCGAGAGTGTTAACGGGTTGTAAAATTACCGGCGACTTCGGTGAACTCATCTTTCTGGCGGTTGATTGGGGGAGCGTTACAACGTGCGCATCCGCTAGGGCAGTTCTGATAGCCAGGTTTCGATAATTATCTTTGCCGCGAGCGCATCAATTTCTTCTTTTCTGATTTTTGATTTCCGGCCGGCTTGCCGTTGCTGCTTTAATTCACCTTCGGCCGCGCGTGACGATAGTGTCTCGTCAACTAACCCCACCGGCAAGCCGCTTCGTTCGCCCAGTTCAGTGGCGAACGCCTCTACTTTTTCGGTAAACGGTTGACGTTGGCCGTCGAGCAGCAGTGGCAGGCCAACCAGAATTTCTGTAGGCCGCCATTCGGTAATAAGCTTGTCGATGGCAGGCCAGTTAGTCTGCCGTTTTTCGCCGTCAGCAATCTGGCCCGCAATGGTAGTGAGCGGCGTGGCGCTGCGGGTTATGGTGTTGCCGGTAGCAACACCGATGCGGCGCAAACCGAAATCAAAGCCAAGGAGGGTGCTCATGCGTGGCCGGTTTCAGTGCTCATGCGACTCAAATCAACCCCGATAAGGTCGGCTGCCGACTGCCAGCGATTTTCGGTAGCTGTGGCAAATACAATATCCGTATCAGACTTCACATTGAGCCAGGCATTGTCGGCCATTTCTGCCTCTAATTGGCCAGCTCCCCAGCCCGCGTAGCCGAGCGCTATTAAAAATTGCTCAGGGCCTTCGCCGATTGCAATAGCTTCAAGAATATCGCGCGACGTGGTGACCTGTAATTCGCCGTTCAGCGCGAGACCTGAATCCCAGTTGCCGCCGGGTTTATGCAATACAAAACCTCGCTGAGTCTCTACCGGACCGCCCATAAACACGTCGGTTACCTTCAGATCTTCAATCGTTGTTTCAATCGACATGTGGTTCAATACTTCGCCCAGGCTAACACCGAGCGGCCGGTTTATCACAATGCCAAGTGCCCCCTCATCGTTATGCTCGCATAGATAAGTAACACTCTTTTCAAAGCGGCTGTCACCCATACGGGGCATGGCGATAAGGAATTGATCCACCAGATGGTCGAGGTCGCCGATGAGGCCTTCGTTAGTCATGTCGGTATTCATGAGTAACAGTATCCTCTGGCACGCAGCTGGCAACAAGGTTAGCGCGGTTTTACATTGAGTTCATAATGTTGGTTAGTTTTAGTCTTTTTGCTGATGCTGGTGAGTATTCTCGGCGGTATCGACTTCAGCTGCAGGTAGCTGTTACTGCCTGTGAGCTTCCTGCGGTTTGAAGCCACGGGCTGTTCAGCGAGCACACGGGTCGAGCCGACGTTGCTATTTGTCGCCATCAAAAAACAGACTAATTAGTTCAACCTGGCGGTGAGTACGGGTTTTTCGGAATATTGAGCGGAGCTGACTGCGTACGGTATTTTTAGTCGTTTCCCGTCTTATCGCAATTTCCGCCAATGTTTCACTGTTAAGCAGGCCGGCCAGCACGGCTATTTCAGCTGGCGACAAATCGTAGTCCTTGTAGAGATCAATCGATGGTGGCAGTTGTTTGTCGGGCTCGGTGACAACCAGCAGCGTGTTTGCCGTGCTGTTAGGTTTAGGCCGGATTAGTCGCAGGGTTATCGGTGTTTCGTTGCGGGGGCTCAGCGTGAGGGTTGAGCGCTTGGATAGAAAGCACTTTTCCAGCTCGTGACCGCTAGTCAGTGCCAGCTGACCTGACATGTTGATTGACACTAATTCCAGCCGCATGAGCAGGTTGCGGGCCTCCGCGTTGGCAAAGCTAATTGCGCCTGACGATTCGATCGCCGCAACGGCCGTGGGCCAATTGTCAATGACGTGTTCCAACGCGCTCTCGCCGCCGGAGCCTGGTTCATTGCTCGCTAACTCCTGTCCCTGCATACCAACCTTGCTCAATCGATCGTTACCAATTGACACAATAGTGGCCGATTGCTTGATGACTAATCATGCCCCATATGGGTGATGATTCTTGCTCCCTTGAATGATGTAGTAGCGGCTGGCGAAACAGCCGATTTAACTCAGGGAGAAGACGATGAAACGATTACTACAAACGCTGGCGCTTGGAGCCGCGTTAAGCTTTAGCATTGCCGGTTGCGGCGATAGTGAAAGTGGCGGCAACGACGGGATTGGTGACAACCCGGATCCAATGCAGCCTATGCCAGACCCCGATCCTCTGCCCGATCCAGACCCGGATCCGGACCCCATGCCTGAAGAGCGGGTTACGTTGAATGTCGGCGTATTTGCACCGATGCAAAACATGGCCTATGAGCTGGAGAAAGCCAGTGGCTTCGATATGCTGGTGAGCTTGTTGGGTAGCGAAGCATTTGCTCAAAACGCTCGCCCCGCCAGCTTCATGCCGGTCAATAACGCCACATTAGAAGTGCAGGTGATA
>CAJQNE010000271.1 GCA_905479545.1 uncultured Gammaproteobacteria bacterium
GCGCCCACACAAGCTACTTCTAAACTCTTAAACAACTTCAAAAAACCCTCTGGTTTCTTGCCCTGCCTCTGCAGCAGGGAGGCGCATATTAAGGATTCTGAGACGCCCGTCAACCAATCTTTCTTGCTTTTCCGGAACTAAATATCGAACCGTTGATTTATAAGGGTTTTTCTGAAAATTATTTTTCAAATACTTCTAATTAGCTCGTATATCGCAGCATCTTTTGTCGCACCGCAACAAAAATGCGTACAAAAGCGGTAACCAGCCACATGTAATTCACTGGATTACAGCAATTTTCCGTACTTTTCAGCCAAGCAGATTTCCTGATACATGAGCACAACCCTTTCCGGAGCGGCCTTGCCAATGTTTATACTGCAATAGCGACCTTAACCAGATGAGCCAAAAGCTCGCCTGAGTTACACTTACCGTTATCAACCCTATTAATAGAATGCCGGAAATCACACTGTGAGCAACGACCCTCTCGATTCATTCGTCGTCCCGAATAAGCAGACGCCCGACCTAGACAGCATACCAAGCATGAGGGCGGCTTCAGCCAAGCCAATGGATAGCCGCCGCGAACCGAAACTCTCAGCCCGAACGACAGACACAGGTTCTGATACTCATGACAATCCCATTAAAGCGGAGAAACGAGCGCCCGACCGGGCTGATAAAAAGCCCATAGCCCCACCCTCTACCGTCAAGGCAAATGCCACCGCCTTGCCCAAGCCGACTACTGAGCCGACTACCGGGCTGGAGGAAAAACAGCCTCCGGCTGAAATAACCAAGAAAGAACTTAAAAAAACCATGCAAGCTGCCAAACAAGCAGCACGGCAGGCAGAAAAACGTGACCGCTACCGTAAATCACGGGGTAGCCGTTTCGCCCTTTATCTGGTGTTTATTGTCGCCGCCGGTTTTGTACTCGCCATTGCCAGCAACTCCATGGTTCAGTCGATGGAAGAACTACGCGATGCTCAAACCAGCTCAACCGCAAGCGCTACAACTGCCAGTTAATAAGTCACCGACTTAAGCTAGCCGCTGGTATTGCCACCTTTTCAACTCTGCCATCGTACCAACGGACACAGTCCACTAGCTTTGGCTGCGGCATGGCAGGCGCTTTGCCCGTTTTATCACTGGCTATCGCCGCAACTGTCACGCCACCCAGCTCATCAACCCACAAACGAAGAAAGTGCTTATAGTCCGGGCTTGCCAGCGCCGAGAAGGCCTCGTTCCTATGTAGGCGAAAACCATTCAACGCAATAAACAGGTAGAGGCCGAACAGCGTTGCGCCCAGCACACCCCCTACAAGGATCGGCAGAAGCGGTGGCAACAAAGTGTCGGCCAGTACATAAGACTCACTGGGTAAAGATTGCAATGTATCCATAACCCGCTCGAACAAACGGGCATTTTCCTGAGCAAGCTTGCCCGCAAGCCACAAATGGGCGCCCAGATGTGGCAGCTGCAATATCCAGAACCATCTCCTGCTAAGCGTTTTACCGCTCACCAAGCCTTTAATGGTTACCGCAGCCAATGCCCCCACCACTACAACGGTAGACAACACCGGCAGTAAACCAAATGCTTCAGCAATAGGCGGCAACACAAAGGCATAGAGCAAGCCGATCATCAACGTCATGGCAATATGCTTTCCGGCGAACATCCAGAGTTTAAGACTCAGCGCAAAGGAGCGGCTGGATGGTGGATACTCAGCCTGGAGCTCAATACCCTCTACTTCCATACTGTGCCGATCAGCCCGATGTGTGGGGTGCAAAAAAGCCCCGCCGCCGCCGGACACCAAATGCAAATGCTCCCGACCGGCATGCTGATCCGCCGCGGGCTTCACGGTATAGCGCTGGTAGTTATGCACATCGCCGCCTATCGCAATCGGTGCTTCGCCGCCGTTGTCGTTCACTAGTCGCTGCAGCAAATTCACCGGTTCGGACGTACGGCTGGGATCAGCATTGCGTCGACCATCCACCGTAGGTGGCTCAGCCAGACACAGTATTACCTTCGGCTCAGTCCCACCCTGCCAACTCGACGCGTGGTCTCGAAAAAAACGAAATTGCTCTGCATCCAGCCCCCCGTTCAACTGAATGTCGGCACACCATAGCTCCCACTGCCGGGGCAAGGTAATCACGAAATAGCTTCGCCGCTGACGGGTTTTAAACGCGCCCATACTTCGGCGATAACAAAACCGGGTGGTGAAAGCGCTGAGGCTGTCGTACCAATCGTGGTTACCGGGAATAAGAAAAACTTCTCGCTGGTCACCCCGCAGCGGTAACTGGTCTTCATACAACCAACTAGAACTTCCTGTCGGCCGCTGGCTTTTTTTATGCTCGATAGCTGCAGCTTTGAACGGCGAGACCAATCGCTGCGCATAAGCTTCGGCCGACGGTGTAGGGTAGACCGAGTCCCCTCCTAGTATTAAGAAATCAGCACGCGGTGAGCACATCGTGGTGTCACCATGCTGAATCTCTAACCGCTCCGCTGTCACCTGCCAGGCCATTGCGTAAGTAGAGTCGTAGCCATCACCGGTATCAGCCGCGTAATCGAAGCTCAATGCGCCAAGCCCCGAGTAGTCAGTAATAATCGATTCGCTGTCTGGAATATGCTGGTTCAGCAACCTGGTATCGACCTGTCCACCAATCGTGGTCGATACCACGGTTCGCCAGGCGGTTCTTAGCAACTCCAGCGGCTCGTACCAATCCACCATCGGCGCCAGGCGACGATACTTATCTAACGATTTAGCTTTCTGGTTCTGCTTAGCGTCCGACATTTAATTTCTCAGCACTATCCACCTTATAGCTCAACCATAACGCGCTGATAAAAAAATACTAGTGCCTAGTTCACAGCAATTTCATAGTGAGCTATAGCCTTAACGACCTGCCGCTGCTCGTTAAAAATAAACACCTCAGCAGACAGCCCCCGAACACCCTCATAGTAGAGAGTGACGCTATTCACGCCAGTCAATATCGTTTTCAGCGAAAACCGCAACCCGGGAGCCCGCGCCAACGCTTTCTGCCAATACGCGCCAACGGCGGCTTTACCTGTTAAGTTGCCGGATGGCTCGCCGGTAATCTGCACGATTACCGGCGAGAACATTTCAAAGTCATCGGCATAGTGGGTTAAAACCCGTGGCAAATCGTGTGCATTCCATGCGGCCAGCCATTCGGCAGCGAACTGTTGTGCAAATGCCTTGGTTATCATCGAGCAGCCCTCCGTATCCGCTGTCGGCTGCCCATTCCCACCACGATCACAACCGCGAAGGCAAAGCCATAAGCTTGCCAGCCGGGCAATTCACCCAGCAGCAACCCGGCTGCCAACAAGGTAATAAATGGCTGAACCAATTGTATTTGGCTCACCCGCGCTACGCCGCCCATCGCCAAGCCTTTATTCCACCAGAAAAAACCGATGAGTTGGCTTACCAGAGCAAGGTAAGCGAAACTCACCCAAACACCATGACTTACCGTCGCCGCGTTTTCCGGCCACAAATACACCGCCGCAGGAATATTAAACGGCAAAGCGAATACCAACCCCCAGCAAATAACCCGCCAGCCGCCCAGGCTTTTAGCCAGCTGACCGCTCACTGCATAACCGAGCGCACCCAGCGCTACACAACCGACCAACATGAGGTCGCCCAAGGTGAAACTGCCGCCGCCCTCACCTAAGGCAAACAGCGCAACCAAACTTCCGCCAATAACGCCACAGAGCCAAAACCCGGCCGAAGGCCGGTCGCCGTGCAGAACTGCAGAAATTATCGCGGTTCCCAGCGGCAACACACCAAATATCACCCCACCGTGCGATGCAGGCGCAATGGACATAGCCACACCCACCAGCAGCGGAAAACCGATACCAATACAGGCAGAAACCACCAACAAGCCAGCAATGTGCTGACGTGCTGGTAAACGCTGCCGGCCGACAAACAGAATTAATGCTGCGGCAATACCCGCTACCGCCGCCCTGCCGGGGCCGATGAAGAGCGGCGGCAGTTCAGCTGTCGCATACCGGGTTAATGGCAAGGTCAACCCAAAAGCGACCACGCCCATTAGACCCCAAGCCATACCTTTCAACTCGGGTGAAATGGCACGGTCGAGCTGGCGTTTTCCGGCAAAGGAAAACGGGCTATGGGAGCTGAATGGATTGTGGCGTCTATCGTATGGGTGGTGCAAAGTGCTCATGGCATTTTCCTGCTAGCTGCCAACGGCCCTCACCGTCAGCTTGATATGCTGCCACTTGCCCGAACGGGCACCCCTCCGCTAGTTATTCAGAGGAGGAGCAGAGCCACTTTTTCCACCAACAAAAAAGCCGCCCTGAGTGGCGGCTTTTGAAGAATGTGCGAATTACTCGCTAATCTCTCACCACCGCTGCCGCCACCTTAAAGACGACTGCCTGAGCTACAACCACAATAGGCATCGCCCAACGCACCGCTGCCGGAATGGCCGCCGCGTGTTTCGCGCGTAGCGCGACTGTGCTTGTAAGTTGAGAGTTCATGGCGCGCATAATAGGCTTTATTTCAATTAAGTCAATGATTTATCGGGCTTTAATTCACAGCTGCACGAGCCAGCAATAATGCCCGGCTCGGCTTATCCGCCGGAAACATCAACTCCATCCGTAACTCGTCAGCGGTAATATCCTGAGCGGTGCCAAACGAGGCGATCATCGAAAATAGTCGCAACTCGATATCATCCAAGCGCATTTCTACCGACAACACCGGTTCGGGCGTTTGCTCCCAATCCGGCTGCTCCCAACTGTCCGGCACTCCGTCATAATTCAGCACTTCATTAACCAGTGCCCATAGTTCGGCGCTATCGGTTTCGCGGGCTTCACGACGCAGGCGATTGAGCAAATGTAGCGCTACTAGTTGCCAATTTTGGGTATGGGCACGTAAGCCTTCAGGATGAAAGCTGAGCTTAACTATGTTCAATGGCCCGTCGCCACAGATTCGCTGACAACTTTCTAACAGACCATCAACCATGCCAAACAAGCCGAGCAGCGACTCATTCGCCATTAGCAAATTCCAGGCCTTATCGACCACCAATGCCGGGTATGGATTGTGATGATCCAACGCCCGTTGCAAGGCGTCGCGCACCGGCTCCATTGCTGCTTCATCCAGCTGTCGCTCACGGTAAGCCGCCACAAAACCTGCTGAGATCAGCAGTGCATTCTGCTCTCGCAAAGGCAACTTCAGCGCATCCGCCAACTGCAGCACCATCGAACGGCTTGGCGCTGACCGACCACATTCGAGAAAACTCAAATGCCGCTGCGATATGCCTGCGTCCAGCGACAAATCTAACTGACTGCGTTTTCGACTGCGCCGCCATTGCCGGAGCTGAGTGGGGAATTGGTTATTAATAGCGGCCTGCATCTCTGGCTCCTATTAGTGAGTGATACCCGCATTATGAACCAACACAAGAGCAATTCGATTACCCCTGAGGTAATTGCAGCTATTACCCCGACAGGCGCAAAGTGCAGCAACCACTTCACCGGAGATAAACTCATGACCATCCGAAAAATCTTGCTACTCGCCGTCCTACTGCCTTTCGCCGCCTTCAGTATCTGGGTGGTCGCTGAATACAGCTATCTGGCCATCTTCACCGACCAGCTTTTGAAGCCCACCAGTCTGCAAGTCATTATTGATTTAGGCATTGCTGTCGGCTTAGCCATGCTGTGGATGATTGCTGACGCCCGCAAACGCGGCATTATCGTCTGGCCGTTTTTGCTTATCTCGCTTACGCTGGGTTCTATCGGGCCGCTGTCGTACCTTATCTGGCGTGAAACCAAGGCACCGGGCAAAGCCGTCACCAGCGATTAATCACCACCAAACTAGTAATAATGGAGTCACCGTGTCACCTGAAATCAGCGTAAAAATCGTCACCGGCCTGTTACTGCTAGTCGGCCTGATTAATTTCGCCCCCGTAACGGGCCTGCTTTCGGCCGCCAAACTGGAATCAGCCTATGGCATCGGGGTTAACGAACCTAACCTGACGATATTACTGCGGCACCGGGCATTGTTGTTTGGCTTAGTCGGCGGATTTATTTTGTACTCAGCGTTTAACCCCGCGTTGCAGCCCATCGCCTTCGTTTGGGGATTCATTAGCATGCTCGGCTTTATCGCACTCTGCTGGCAAACCGGCGAGGTAAACCCGTTACTACGAAAAATTGCAATAATCGACGTGGTCGGCTTGATATTGCTGCTCGCCGCACTAGTGCTACGAGTCACACGCTAATCGCAGTACACTGGCGGCTATCCGAATAACTGAGATTCCCGATGACCGCCAGTCACTGCATTGCACTCACTACCCCACTGCTGTTGCTCGCCGCTTGCTCTGGCGAACCTCAACCGTTGCCAGATAACAGCACGCAACGGCCGCTTATCAGCAGCCAGCAATGCAAAACTCAGGGAGGCGCTGTTGTTGGCGACATCGGTGACGGTCGCGTGCATCGGGACGACTTCCTCTGCCCGAATGGCCAACCGCCCATCGGCACCATTGAAGCAGAACAAGGCAAGCGATCAATCGAAGGGGCTGTTTGCTGCCTGCAATAAAACGCCGACCTGACTCCGGCCTGAACTTGGGCTTGAACCTAGGGCA
>CAJQNE010000272.1 GCA_905479545.1 uncultured Gammaproteobacteria bacterium
AGAGAAACCTTGAGCGAATTCATCATCGAGGCTCGCGGCCAGGACTATGCCAGCAACGATAAGACCGCACTGCTTCGTATCGGCAATAACGTTTCGGCGTATTGCTGTGAGCCAAGAGTCGATCAGCAAACTCTGCGCCCACGGAATTGCCAGTAGGTGAACCGAACTGCAGTGCTTGACAGGGCGGTGGTTTGTCGTGCCCGGGATGCCGCGGTCGCTAGTGGACAGCCTGCTGCTTTACCACCTTATGCTGATCTTCGGTGCTGCCGGCTTGCCAATAGCTGGATACATACAGCCGCGATTTGGCGACATTCTGTTGTTGCTTGAAGTATCGCCGGAGTGTCAAAACTCCACTGAACTCACCGGCCGCCCAAACGGCAGGCTGGCCGGAAAGCCACGGAAGTAACTTCACTTTGGCGTTTAGCGCATCACCATCGCCCCCCGAACGAATTACCCAATGAAGTTGTACGTTTTTTGGGTGCGGTAGCGATTGAATGTCCGCCTCACCCAGCACTTCAATAACCGCATAACCGCTGGCGTTTTCAGGTAGCTTGCTAAGGTTAATGCTGATTGCTGGCAATGCCGCCATGTCGCCTACCAGCAAAAACCAATCTGCATCCGGGTTGATCATGCGTTTGGGGCCTGGTCCGGCAATTAGCATTGAGTCCCCCGGCATGGCATTCGCTGCCCATTGAGAGGCCGGACCAGCGTGTTGATGCAATACAAAATCAACATCGAACTCGTTCTGCCGTTGTTGCCGAATGGTGTAGGTTCTCACTAGCGGCCGCCCGCCGTTATCCTGAGGGAACACTAGCTTTATGTAAGCGCTTTCCTGGTCCTGCTGAATCGCGGTGGCTTCACTACCACCGAAAGTGATTCGCTGCATATGCGGAGTCAGCTGTCGGCTGTGAAGCACTTGTAATGTTCTAGGTGTGGGTTTCGCCATTCTGGATTCCTCCTGTTACTGATAGTGGTCGGGTTGCACAGTGTGCGGGTGATACAACCCAGTAGCGGCGGCGTCGTGTGCTACATAGTTAGAACATGCCGTTTGCATGTTCCGCGTGCTCGGGGATGACTTGCAGCACATCCCAGTGCTCAACAACTTTGCCGTCGGGGTCGAAGCGAAAAATATCGATGCCGGCCCAGTTTTTGTTGGCATCCGTCGGCCACTCCTGCTGGCAATGAAGAACAACATAGTCACCTTCGGCAATTGCCCGCTTTACGGTGACTCGTTTCCCTGGGTATTCAACAGCCATTCGCTCGAAGTAACGTATAAACGCTTCTTTGCCGTGACCAACTAACGGGTTGTGCTGTATGTATTCACTGCCAACATATTGCTCAGCGGCTTCGCGCGGCTTGCAATCATTAAACATCAGTTCATAAAACGCCTGTGCGTTCTGCTTATTTCGTTCGGTTTTTTGCATGGTTTTAACCCTCTTGTTGAATACATTGCAACGCTGGATTTACCGGCGCTGCAATGGCGGCGTTAGGTATTATTTAGCCACTGTTCGAAGCCAGCGACGTAAGTGTCGATATGTCGCCGCGCGCTACTATCTACCAGCTGCCCTTGATCGTTAAACGCTTCGTGGGCACTGCCAATCGACAGCTCAGGTGCGGGGTACACTGGCGATAATGTGCCTGCCAATACGGCTCGCAGATGTGCCTGAGCCCGAACACCGCCGATTGGACTCATGGAGGCAGAAAGGATGCCGCAACGCTTGCCTGCTAGAGGCGACTTATATGCCGGTCGGGAAACCCAGTCGAGTGCGTTTTTGAGCACGCCGGGAATACTGTAGTTGTATTCCGGTGTCGCGATTAACAGACCGTCTGCGTCATCAACCAGTTGCTTCAGGCTAACCACTGGCGCTGGCTTGTTATCACCATCCAGGTCGCCGTTGTACAAAGGTATATTGCCCAATTCGACGATGGTGAAATCCACCTGCTCACTAAACGCGTCGCCCGCGATACGCAGCAAGTGACGGTTCAATGAGCCCTGCCGCAAGCTGCCATTTATGCCGATAATTTTCATGGTGTAACTCCTTGGTTCCTAAACGCTGCGGGTGGTTAAACGTGGTGCTAACCGTGCATCGACCGAGGCACTGCCGCCACCGAGGAATACCAGCGCCGCCGAAGCACTTAGTAAAGCCAGTGCGTATTCAATACCGCCCGTGCTGAGGAAAAAACCATTACCCAAATGAGCTACCACCAGTGCGACCGCCATCGTGAAGCCGGTAACCAGTGCCGCTGGCCGGGTGAATAATCCGAGTATCAGCAGCAGGCCACCGAAAAATTCTCCACTACCCGCCAATAGCGCCATCACTACGCCTGGCTCCAGGCCCATGCCCGCCATGAACTGCCCTGTGCCTTGCAGACCGTGACCGCCAAACCAGCCGAACAGTTTTTGTGCGCCGTGGGCGACCAAAATAATGCCTACCGGTACGCGTAGTAGTGTCGCGCCTACACCGGCGTTGCTGGCCAGTACTGCTTGAATATCGAATTTCATGTTGAATCCCTCGTCGTGTGTGTATCGCTATATTAGTTTCTATTATGAGAATAAAAAGCGATAATATTTGCTATTAATATTCAAAATAACTGAACTATGAATCAGCGATTGTCACTCGATGGCTTGGAAGTACTGGATGCGATTGCTCGCCGCGGTAGTTTTGCGGCAGCGGCCGAATCGTTGCATCGGGTGCCGTCGGCTGTTACTTACGCCATGCGTAAGCTAGAAACAGACTTAGACGTTCGCTTGTTCCGTAAAGAAGGTCGCCGGGCAGTACTAACCGCCGCCGGAGAAACGCTGCTACGTGAAGGTCGGACGCTACTAGCAGCTGCCGACCAACTGGCAGAAACCACGCGACAAGTGCAGCGTGGCTGGGAATCGCAGCTGACGATCGCCGTTGATGCCCTGGTGGAATTTGATGTGGTCGTTGACGCGCTAGAAGCGTTTTATCAATTGGATACCGGTACTGATTTACACATTACCGAAGAGGTATTGAGCGGTGCATGGGAAGCGGTGCTGGATGATCGGGCCGACATCGTTGTGGGAGTGCCTGCTTACCAAACGGTTGCCGCCGAGCTGGAAACCCGACCGTTTCAAACTTTCGACTGGGTATTCGCCGTAGCTCCGAATCACCCGCTAGCGTCGCCATCAAAGCCGCTTAGCAAAGAAGACATCCGCCCTTACCGGGCAGTCGTTGCTCAGGATTCTGCCAGAACCCGAACGCCACTCACTATCCGGGTGCTGTCATCACAACCGACTCTCAGCGTAAAAGACATGACGCAAAAAATCGCCGCACAGTGTCGGGGCTTAGGTGTCGGCTATCTGCCGCTGCACCGAATTCAACAGCAGCTGGCGGATGGCCTGCTGGTAACACCGCCCGTAGAGGAAAGTCCGGCACAGTCTACCGGCCTGATTGGCTGGAAAAAAGGCCAGCAAGGTCGTGCATTGCAGTGGTTTGTGGAGCATTTTGGCGGGCATTATCTGGCACGCTGATCTAACGAGCGAGATCCGTGTAATACCCTACTTTCGGTAGGCGACCTGACTCCACACAAGTGAAAGAATTCAGTGATTAATACAGCCATGGGTCTGATTGAGAGCCCGCCGTAGTCGGGCAGCGAGTTCCGGTGTCTGACGGGCACAGGGCTAATCACAGGTTAAGGACAAGACGATGACGAATTTCACTGATGCCAGTATTGACTTTATGTCGGTCCATCCACACCCGCCGGTTGCAAGCGGTCAAACCAAGCATGTTGCCGACAATGTTCCCCCGGAACTTTCGGAGCAAAACCTGTTTCTGGGCGATGAAGTTTTACGCGCTGCGGTAGAACGCGACGGTATCAGCTGGGTTAAGGATAAGGCGATAGAAGTGGGCGCGTTGGCAGGCAGCACGCGCTACCGTGATATGGCGCGACTGGCGAATTTCGAGAAGCCGGTACTGAGAAGTTTTGATCGTGTTGGCAATCGTATCGACCATGTCGAATTCCACCCGGCATACCACCAATTGGCGGCGGCTACGTATGGCACGGAAACTCATTCCCTGCCATGGACAAACCGCGATAAAACCCGGCCGCAAACCGCCAGAAATATTCTGTATTACCTGTGGAACCAGGTAGAGAATGGAATCGTAAGCTGCGGCAATGGTATGACCTGGGCCATTGTACCGCTGCTGCAGAATGACCCGGAGGTTGGTGAGCGTTGGTTGCCTAAGGTTTTGTCCACGCAATACGACCCACGACCGTTACCGGCCAGCGAAAAGACCGGCATTTCCGTGGTGATGGCGATGACCGAGAAACAGGGTGGATCTGATCTGCGAACCAACACAACCCGTGCTGTGCCTACAGGCGATGGTCGCGAGTACCTTTTGACCGGCCAGAAATATTTTGTCTCTGCGCCGATGGGCGACATTTTGCTGGTGACCGCACAAACAGAGAAAGGGCTGACGATATTTATCGTGCCGCGAATTCTCGGCAACGGTCAACGCAATAACATCAACATTCATCGGCTGAAAGATAAGCTCGGCAATTGTTCCAACGCGACCTCCGAAATAGAGCTGGACCAGGCCATTGGCTACCGAATTGGTGGAGACGGCCGTGGTGCTGCGTATTTCGTTAAGCACATGACTCACTATATCCGCATGGCCCTTGTTACCGGTTCCGCGGGCATCATGCGTCGCGCAGTGACTCTGGCGATACACCACACCTCAAACCGCAGCGCTTTTGGCAAAACGATTAGCGACCAACCCATTATGCTGAACACGCTTGCTGATTTGGCCATCGAAAGCGAAGCAGCAACATTGCTGGGTATGCGTGTTGCCAGAGCCGTAGACGACGCGGCGCATAACGAAGCCGACCGCTTGCTGAACCGAATTCTCGTGCCCATTGCCAAGTACTGGAACTGCCGTCGCACCAGCGCGGTAACCCTTGAAGCCATGGAGTGCCACGGCGGGCTCGGCTATATCGAAGAACAGCCCATCGCCCTGCTATATCGCGAGGCACCACTGAACAGCGTTTGGGAAGGCACCTCAGCCATGATGGGGCTGGACGTATTACGGACTCAGCAACAAACGCCGGATGCAATGGATGCGCTACTGGATGAGATAAAACAGGCTCAGGGTGCCGATCGCCACTTTGATCGTTATGTTAGCAAGCTAGAGGAAGAACTCACCCGTTGCTCGCATAGTTTTGAGCCGCATTCACGCCGAATGATGACCATGATGGCCAAGGCGATGCAGGGCAGTTTGTTGATCCGCCAATCAATACCCGAAGTCGCCGATGCATTTTGTGCGTCGCGGTTAGGGGGTGAATGGGAGCATGAATTTGGCACGTTGCAATTAACCGGCGAGCCGTTGCGGAAGATTCGGGATAGGGCTGCGATATCGACTTGATTGCCTGCCTGCCGGTGTTCGAACGGGCAAAGCCCTGAATTCGAACCTACAACCCACATCACAAATTCGCTCAGACCAGCCTTTGCCATGAATAAAACCCGACAAACCTGTAGGTTCGAATTCATTCGAACAAATAACTCACTCAAACACCGCCGCCGGATCATCCACCCAAATCGCCCACCAATAGGGGTAACCCCTAACGCTATCCACCAACCCCGCCCTTAACGGGTTGGCGACAATATATCGAGCGGTCTCTTTCAAATTTTCATTGCTTCGCATTGCATGGTCGTGAAAGTTCTTTTGCCAGATGGTTCCACATGAATCGTTGAGCGGGTTGATGGCTCTAGCTGTCCGGCCTTTGAAGTTTTTTATTACTTTCGATAGCGGTGTTTCTGATATTTGCAACAACCAGTGAATGTGGTCAGGCATCACGACCCACGTCAGCGATTTGGCTTCACCGAGTTCGTTGGAATGTTTGAGTTGGTTTACCGCGATGTTAGCTAAGGTCGGCTGGCTGAATAGCGGTTGCCGGTTTTGTGTGACGATGGTGAGGTGGTATGCATGGTTTGGCAGGGAAACACGGCCTTTTTGTAGGTTGGTGTAGCTCATGTGGGTTGGCCATGCTGTTCGAATGAATTCGAACCTACAGGGTTTCGTATCGAGCTATGTACGAAAAAGGCGGCGGCTGTGAATCCGCCGGCCAGTTTCATAGCGGCGCATCCCCGCTCGTGCAGGTTCGAATTCAGGGCTTTGCCCGTTCGAACAATCACGTTTAGATTTTGCGCCAAGTACAAAAAATGCTGTGGCTACG
>CAJQNE010000273.1 GCA_905479545.1 uncultured Gammaproteobacteria bacterium
GCGAGATTTTTCTCCGTACCACCCAGCCACATATCCAGGATATCCGAAGCACGCTTCACCACTAGCTCACAGTCTAGTTGCTCAGCCAAATAGCGTGCAAAAGCAGACTTTCCGGTACCGGGCTGGCCGTAAAACAGCATCCGTCCTTCTTCTCGTCGAGAAAGCATCTCAGCGACACTCTGAACACCGATACTAGTGTTTAACCATTCGGAACGGAAATTACTCGTTGCGGGTTTGGAAGCCTTAACCGGCTTTTCACCTGCGGCCTCTAACTTCCTATTCAATATAAGTCGCAGAGTCGCATCAAAATCAACCACTTCAGCACTACTGGTGTCGTTCGCCAAAGCCTCAGTAACACTCATTGCCCGGCTCGCATTACCGGGGGAAATGGCATCGCTGTGAGACATTTCTTTAATTGCTTTATCTGATACCTGACTACCGGAAAAACAGCGGCTTAAAATGCTATGGCGTTGTTTTACATTCAGCTTAGGCATTTCTAACACATAGTCAAAACGTCGCAGATAAGCAGCATCGACGCTTCGAACTGAATTCGAAACCCACACCGCCGGCAACATGTTCGATTCGAACAAGTTATTCCACCAAGCCTTGTTCCGGCTCTCGGATGGTCTCCGTCGTGCAGTGAGGTCGGCAGACTGATCACCGCTCCCCATCAAGTCAAATATATCCTCGGCCTCATCCACTACCAACATATCCACACTCGCCCGCTGCCCTAACCATTGAAGCATTAAATACGCCGCGCGGCGGTCCTCACCGTTTACCGGATCTCCTCTTCTGTCAGTATGAGCTACTGCCATATAACGTAAACCCGCAGCATCGGCGAGTACGGCGCACAACTCCGATTTACCCATACCAGGCTCACCTACCAACAATATGTTTACACCCTTGCGTTGCTGTCCGCGAGCAACCCTTAAGTAACAAGTTAGCAAGTTAATGTCGGCCGCTATATGCGAAAAGTCTCCGGTGGTTAACGACGTGCGCACAGGCTCAGCAGCAATGTCGTGAAGCAACATTTCTATAGTGAAATCCGGCCGATTCATCAACTCAGCCAAACCTTCCCGAACCGAAACTAAATCTTCCAAATCAGCAAGTCGTATTGCGCGTCCACCAAATGCGGTAAGCAGCCCAGACCTGCACAATGTCCCCTTCGGCTCTAGCGCGGCTGTTAAGGCGATATGACTAACATCAAGTACGTGGCTCAGTGCCTGAATACCCGAACGCAAAGAACCCAAATTCACAGTACGCAATAAATCCTGCAACACTGTGCATTGCTGAGCAAAAATAGACAGCCGAAGCACCGCCGTTTCTACTGAATTTAGCCCTACCCATTCCGCTATTACGGCAATGCTTCGGGCAATATCACCACTGCCACAGTCACCCGAATCCGTTTTGCATTCAGCAGTGACCAGCGAGTCAGCAACTCGACTAGCCACTTCCTCGTGGCTGAGCGCCTCCAATTCCTTTTCGCCAACTTTCAGTGTCACTGCCAAAGACTCTTTATCCATCTTCGAAAACTTATAGGGCCGGTGCAAAATCATGTACTGGTTTAACCGTAGTACTTCTGATACCGCCAGTGGCTCCAGGTCTCTATCGCCACAAGCCCAATCACTAATACGAATCATAACTGCCCCCAAATAACGGCCTGCCAGAGCCAAAAAATAATTAACTTGGTGAACCAAAACTCACCAGAAGCGCTATTATGGGAAAGCCATGCGACAATTAACGTCGCATAAAAAACACACTGAGGTCAGCGATGACAAACGACAGCCTGCTGCGGCAATGGGCACTGCTGGAACTGATTCCACGCGCACCCAATCAACGCCACACCAGTGACCTGCATCAAGCATTAGTCAATCGTGGCTACGAAGTAACCATTCGCACGGTGCAGCGCGACCTGCTCAACCTATCGCGAATATTTTGCTTAGCCAGTAATGAAACCGGCCGCCGACAGGCGTGGTTTTGGATGAAAGGCGGCAGCGGCATTCACCTGCCCTTACCGGACGAACCAGCGGCGCTGGCGCTCCTGCTAGCTGAGGAACACCTCAAACCGCTATTGCCGCCGGAAACGCTCGACCTGATGAAGCCCACGTTTGCGGCAGCCCAGCGCATCGTTGAAAGCACTCCGCACGAAGGCATGGCGAAATGGCCTGAACGGATTCAGGTTATCGACCGCAACCCGCTACAAAAACCGCCGGCTCTAGACTCCAGAGTGCAGCACACCGTATACACAGCACTGTTTCAGAATCAAAAGCTCAAACTAAACTATCAGCCGCGATACAAGAAGAAGCCCAGCGAATACACCATATCGCCACTCGGCATCGTCAGCCATCGCGGCCTCCTATACCTCGTTGTGGTTGGCGACTACGATCCTTTCCAACTCGCACTGCACCGCATAACAGCCGCCGAATTGCTTGACGAGAAAGGCGAGTCACCCACCGACTTTACCCTCGGCGGCTACGTCAACGACGACCAGGCATTTACCAACCGACGCTTCGGTGAACCTATCAAGCTCGTTATTCGCATGCAGGAATACGCGGCAAAACACTTAGCAGAATGCCAGCTCTCCACTGACCAAACCATCGAACCAGATACATCAGGCAAGGAAGGCTGGAAACGGATTACCGCCACTGTAAATGAAAACGAAGAGTTACATTGGTGGCTGAATAGCTACGGTGCAGGTGTGGAAGTGATAGAACCATCAGCGCTAAGAAAAGCAATGTGCGAAACTGCAGCGGCGCTGCGAAAACATTACGAACCAAGCTAGCTCCTTCGCTCAGAAAAGCAAAAATGCATTGCTATTACTTCAAGGAAAACTTAATGGAACAGCCTTTTTCGTACCAAACTCTGCCTGCAAGCTGTTGGGTTACATCTGTTACCAATGGTTTGCTGCACATCTACGGAGACAAGGATCGTATACCGGGGCTCGCGCTGCGACTGCTGCATTCTGTACTCACTGACGAAGGCGTCCAGAACGGTTCAGGGAAAACGAAGGCTGACTGGGAAATTGTGCTCGGAGCCGTTACAGAAAAATGCGGTTTAGACCTTACGATTATTCATCAGCATGACAATGACGTTGAGACAGTTCTGAAGGAGAAGGTCGATTTTAGTAAGTCAGTAGTAATTTGCGATGTAGGTGCTGGCTCACACTCAGTACTAATAGCGTCGCGAAGCGACGACTGGTTCTACGGGTTTGACCCTGACTGGAATCAAGTTAAATGCGATAGCGATGAAAGCAAAGGGTATATTTTTTTCCCGCTGAGCACAATGATAAGGGCGACGACGGTAACGGTAAAAAAAATGTCGACAAAGCGGCTCAAGAAAAGAAATTACTGGGAGGCAAAGCGAACTTTAAAGTAACAGCAAATCATTTATTTAAGGAACGCACCTCAGAGAGCTGGCCACTAGCGATGGGTGCGCCTTCGAAACGTGTCATTGCTGTTATTTCCAAGCAGACATGCC
>CAJQNE010000274.1 GCA_905479545.1 uncultured Gammaproteobacteria bacterium
CAAGCAACTTCATCCGGGCCGTCGGTAGTACCCGTCTATTTCGCTCAAAATGCTCAAGACTCACTTCACTATCGCCTTTGCCGTGCACCAATAGCACCGGAGCGGTAATCTTTTCAGCAAAGTGCTCAACCGACCACTGCGCCGGCGAGTGTTTGAGAACTTTCTCCAACTGCTGCTCCAGAACCGCTAGTGAGCGCTGGGACAGCCTGGAGATAGCCATGTACTCCTTCCACATGAAATCTGACCAGCCCGCTAGCACCACCAATTTGCCGGCAACCAAACCATGGCTGAGCGCCCACAACGCAGCACAAGCACCATAACCATGCGCCACAACGGAGTGCAGTACGCCCAGCTCCTGCCCGACATCCAGCAGGGTGTCGCGAGCCTTTATAGGAGTTAAAAATTTGCCGGCTGAATCACCGTGGCCGGGCAAATCAATCGCCACCACTTCGTAGCCTCGACGCACCAACGGCTCAATATAACTACACAGCTGGGTGCCACGGGCATTCCAACCGTGAACCAAAAGTACCTTGGGACCTTCGCCCCAGCTACGCGCGACAATGCCGTTACGCAACCGTATTACCGTTGCTGTTTGTAACCAGCGTGATTCCAACTCGCAGGCGTAGCCAGAGCGCCGCGGAACAAACAACGATTTCGCGAGGGATTTCTCAGCGCGGCCAGAAAACCCGGGCAGCATCCTCAGAAACGACCGTTGCTCCAGCTCGGCGGCAGATTTTGGTAGATTCATTTTTCGCACCTTGGCGTCATCACAACGCTCTATTATTTATTTGCGATTCATTCGCAATTAGTTGGCTCTTCCACTGACTTCAGCCCTATCAACATCCCCATACAAGGTAGGACTGTTAGTGCGGATCAATATAACCACGATCTCGGGTATCGGATTGATATAGATAAACTCTAATAGAATCAGCTAATTAGCTAGGTACATTATACTTTAACACGCAAAAACGACTGTAATTCAGCCGCCTACCCGAAGCGCAATAGCTACAAACCTAGGACTAATATTCTCAATTGGTACTGAAAAACACGTCCTAAAGTCCTCAATGGCGTTTTAAGACAAAGTTCGAATCAGAAAAATTCAACGGCCGCGGATGGCCTTGTTAGCGGGGGTTACGGGTATTTAGCGCGGCAATACTGGCGCGACGGGATAAAACATTTCTACAATCAAGCGCTGCTGCCGTAGTTAATTGTATTTGCGCTAAATAACGGAAAAGGCCGCCGTACAAAAAATGTACGACGGCCTCTTACCTAAGAAAATTCGCGGCCTATTGACCGCGCAACTGGCATTTAACGCAAACCCGCACCGTCCTCCAGCTCGACCAGTGACTGCTCTAAGTAGTCAATTAGCCGCTGTGCTTTGGGCACCGACTTACGACAAGCGGTGATGCCAAAATCAAGGCTATCGACGTAAGTCATGACCGTGAAATTCATTGCCATGCCCTGCATCGGAATAGAAATCGGATAATTGCCGTCCAGCCGAGCCCCGTTCCAGTACAACCTCTCCTTCGGACCAGGCACATTGGAGATGACGATATTGAAATTGGGCTTCACCTTAGGCGCTAGCCCCGCCGCTGTTAGCAGCATAGATGGTGTGCTGGTAATGGCGGTGAAGGCCATAATTTCATCCTTCGTCATACTACCCAACAACGCCTTAACTTCTTTGGTCGACGCCTGAATATGGCGCAAGCGAGCAATGGGGTCGCCGATATGGGTACCGAGATTAATCATAATCGCCCCCACGGCATTACCCATTTGAGCGTCACCGGTCGCGGCATCTTTGCCTGAAACCCTGGCCTTGAGACCGACCGGAGCCATAGCGATCAGAGGCTTCTCCGGCAGCACATGGTTATTGAACAGATGCTGACGCAATGCGCCGGACGACATCGCCACAACAATGTCATTCATGGTCGCGTCATAAGCTTTGCAGATACGCTTAATGCGATCGAGACTGTAGGACTGCGCCACAACACGCCGCGCACCGGTAATTTCACCGTTAAGCACCGTTCGCGGCCCCTGGCGGAAGCCGACCAGGTTATTGCCAGCAGGACGCAGCGTAGCGTTCAACATTTTACCAACACCCGATGCCGCACCTTTAGCAACACCAAACTGGCTTTGCAGCTGGTTGCTAAAATCAGCAATCGCGCCTTGCGAAGGCCGCTCAGGCCGGGGCTGGCGGGCTTTTTTCGGACGTTTGCGGGTGGCAAACGGCATTGGCATTCCGCGCTCGTCCGGATCGCTGCTCATCGCATCATTCAGCAGCTGCATCGCACCCAGACCATCAATCATTGCATGGTGCATTTTTGAGTACATCGCGTACTGGCCGCTCTCCAAACCCTCAATTAGAGTGGATTCCCATAGCGGCCGTTCGCGGGCCAGCAACTTGCCGTGCATACGCGATACGGTGGCAAACATTTCCCGATAGCGTCCGGGGTGCGGTAACGCCACGTGACGCAGGTGATAATCAATATCAAAACCTTTGTCGTCTTCCCAATACCACTGGCCCAAGCGGCGCTCTAACTTCTTACCAAACGGGTGACGAAAGTCTTCAACCTGTTTTGCCTTTTCGATCATGCCGTGCAGATATTCACTTTGCTCTGCGGGTGTTTTCACCTCTTTTGGAAAACTATAGAGCGCAAGACCACCGACATGCATTGGCATGCTGGCGTCTTCGAAAGCCAAAAAACCGGCGTCGAATACAGATAAGCGAGACATAAAATTCCTCTGGCACTAGGCGATGTTGTGAGTCTTTTTGATTATATGAAAACTGTGCTCACCGACGCACTTTAGCGGCGACTCGCAATCAGAACCCTACAGTAGCGCGGGTTTGGCTCTGACAGCTAGTGCAATTACGCCAACGGATTCGTCGGCGCAAACCAAATAGCGGGAGGAAATAGCATTAAACCCGAATAATACAAATGAATTAGCATGCAGGCAAAAAAATCCCCGGTGGAAAAACGGGAAGAAAACCACCGGGAAAGGTACTGCAGTTTGGCCCATTGGGGGAAGGACCAAACGCTGCTCAGGGAGAAAAGCAACAAACGCTCACTCAGCGTCTGCTATTAAAGACCGGGGCATATTCAATAAGTTCTCAAAACCTGCTGAAAATGCGGCAATCTAACGGTTTGGTAATTTAACGCCGCGAAACTGCCGAATTTTGGGAATTCTTTGTCTATTGTGGACACATTAGTATTAATGTGCCGCGTCCCAGCTTTTACCGTGACCGCACTCTACTTCCAATGGCACTTTTAACTCAGCCGCCTGCTCCATCCGCTGCACCACACCGGCAGCCACTTCATCAGCCGCGGCCTCATCTACTTCCAGCACCAGCTCATCATGCACCTGCATAATAATTTCGGCAGGCAAGCCTGTTTCCTGCAACCAGCCCTGCACACTAATCATGGCGCGCTTAATAATGTCGGCGGCCGTGCCCTGCATCGGCGCATTAATCGCTGTGCGTTCCGCTGCCTGAACACGCATTTTGTTGCGCGCATTTATTTCTGGAAGATAGAGGCGGCGCCCAAACAAGGTCTCCACATAGCCCTGCTCTTTTGCCAAGGCCCGAGTGCGGTCCATGTAGGCAGCAACACCGGGGTACCGGTCAAAGTAGCGATCGATATACTGCTGGGCCTCATTGCGCCCAAGATGCAGCTGTTTCGCCAGACCAAAAGCAGACATCCCATAAATCAGGCCGAAATTAATTGCCTTGGCCTTGCGCCGCTGCTCAGCCGAAACAGATGCCAGGGTCACTTCAAACACCTCTGCAGCGGTGGCCGTATGCACGTCTCTTCCCTCTTCAAA
>CAJQNE010000275.1 GCA_905479545.1 uncultured Gammaproteobacteria bacterium
AACGGTGCGTAAGGTGATTGTGATACCGGGCAAGTTGGTGAGTGTGGTGGCTAAATAATGTTGAATACAATAGTTCGTGCTGTGATTGTAACGGTCACATTATTGGCATTGGCAGCCTGTGGCTTTCAGCTGCGAACCAGCGATAACTGGCCAGCAGAAAAAACTCCGGTTCTAGTCGAAATTGTTGACACACGCAGTGCACTGGCCGAGCAGCTAAAACGGGATTTATTAGCTCGTGATGTGCAAACCACCGAAACGTTGAGTGACGCGAAACTCATTATCAGCGTGCTTGAGGAAACCGATGAGCAACGGACGTTGACCGTTGGCAAAAACGGCAGGGTGCGTGAATACGAGCTTATTTATCGCGTGCGCTACGCTGGCCACACGCAGGCGGGCTTATTGCTTGCGCCTGAATACCTGACGTTGCGTCGCGCCTATGCTTTCGATCCGACGACCATTCTGGCCAAACAACGTGAGGCTGAAGAGTTGCTTGAAGACTTACGCAAAGATATGTCGCAACGCTTGCTGCAACGATTTGCCCGACTGCAGGCGACACCGATAAGCAGCACTCAGCCTTAGCTTGCTGTCTGAGGTTGGCTAGGCCCGGTATTTACGGTCTTTAGCGATAACCAAAGCTTTAAGCTCTAGCCGCTGCCCGAATTTGATTGCTCATTTCGAGCACTTGTATAAATTCAGAAGGTTCGGGTCGTAGGCGGTAGTTGTCGGTTTGGTCGCTGTACAAAATTCGCCCGGCAGCATTAATTATTAATGTCGTCGGGTAGGCGACATCAGGCTTGTACCCAAGTAATTCAGTGCCCGCGAAAGCACCTTTTTCGTGCAGTATTCCCAGAGTTTCTGCCGCACGATTCTTGTTGTCGAGCAAAAACTGGATGGGCGCTTTAACTCGCCAGGCTAGCTTCTGGCTTTTCCTGGCTGGCTGTGAGCTAACCACGATTACCTGCGCGCCCATTTCAGCCACCATGCGGTACTCTTCGGCAAGCTCTTTTACCTGGCCCATACAAAGTGGGCACCAGTTACCACGAACAAACATTAGCACCGTGGCTTTACCCGCCAGAACCTTATCGCGGCTCAGGAGTTCGCCATCTAGTGTCATCAGGCAAAATTCCGGCATGTCAGCACCTGGCTGAATGTGGGGGCTGAGTTGCCGGTGGAATTTTGAATACCAGCGTAGATATAACAGCGTGCCTGCATAAGCTACAACCACTGAATAGAATAACGGCCAATAACTGACGTTATTACCGTTCAGCAAGTCGTATAAAATAAGCAACGGTGCCAGCGCCGTAAAAGTGTGTAACAGCGGCAAATTTTCGCTGGTTCTGGCCTCACCACTGGTATACATATAAACGAAGGTGGCTAACACTGCAGAGCAGCCCGTCAGCGCAGCCAGCCAGCTATAGCTAATACCGGCTGTTACCAACATGGTCGCTGCATGGCCGACGCCCAGGCCGGCAAGCGCTACCCATACTGTCGGAAACCAGCGCCGAAACCGGTTCACCGTGTTATTCCGCGCGCTCATCATCGAAATTATCAATGTAATCGTCGAGGTTTTCACCGAGCATGCCTTTGTATTGGCCGGTAAAAAAGTCCATTGCTCCGGATCGCTGGGATTTCAGCTGGTCGGCGCTTTGTGCTTCGGCGGAGGCGATAAAAGCGTTAAAGCGAGCCGATGCGTAGAGCATCGCTGAACTGACGGTCGAGGTCGCGATTTCGTCGCTGGAATCGTTCGCAACCATGACAAATTTATCGACCAAGTCCCAAAAGGCCTGCTCTTCGTCGTCGCGTCCTTGCTGTGTCTGCTTGCTGGCGTCTTTGATATTTTTATTCGGCTGCTTATTCGAGGACGCGCTCATTGGTTCGGCCTGTCAGCAGTCGTTATAGCATTTTGCATCAGCTTGGCCACTGTCATGGGGCCAACGCCACCGGGAACCGGTGTAATCCAGCCAGCGCGTTGCGAAGCGGCCTCAAATTCAACGTCGCCGACTAACTTGCCATCGTCGGTACGGTTGATACCTACGTCAATAATAATTGCGCCGGGTTTAATCCAGCTGCCCTTAACAAACTCAGGAATACCAACTGCAGCGATAACAATATCGGCTTCGCGAACATAGCGTTCCAGATCACCGCTGCGGCTGTGACAGATGGTGGGTGTTACACCAATCAATAGTAGCTCCAGCGCCATTGGTCGGCCGACAATGCTGGATGCACCGACAATTACCGCATGCATGCCGGTTAAATCTTCGCCGGTGCTTTTTAGTAAGTCGATGCTGCCCCATGGCGTACAGGGGCGCAAAGTAGGGCGTCGTTGCAGCAATTTGCCGATGTTCTCCGGGTGAAAGCCGTCGACGTCTTTATCGGCACGAATACGGTCGAGCACGGTATCGTCGTCGATATGTTTAGGCAATGGTAGCTGTACCAGAATGCCATCAATGTCATCGCGACCATTGAGTTCGTCAATCAGCGCGATAAGCTCGCTCTGGCCGGTGCTATCGGGTAAGTCGTAGGCAAACGATTCAATGCCGATTTCGGCACAGGCTTTGCGCTTATTACGTACATAAACTGCCGATGCAGCGCTATCGCCTACCAGCACCACTGCCAAGCCGGGTGCCGCTTTGCCGGCTGCGGTACGTTCTGTGACTTGCTGCTTTAGCGACTGGCGTAGTTCGGCGGCAATCGCTTTGCCATCAATGAGTTTGGCTGACATAGTGTCTGGTCATTACGGGTGAGAGGCGGCATTGTCCCATCGCGGCCTTGCATCGACAACGCCAATATTAAATTGCAGCACTCACAGACTCAGATACACCATCAGGCCCATGCTTTCAGGATCGACTATGTTTAAATTGCCGCAGCGTCCCAATGAGCGTCTCCCGACATCGCCACTAATTAAAGACCAATGGTTGGACTGGGTACAGTACAGCGCTGATTTGGCTTTCTGGGCCATTCCAAGGCGGAAACCGACACTAGCGCAAGTTCAGGCGACTAAATTAATAGCCCACCGCGGAGCTCATCAGCGCTACGGCACTCGTGAAAATACGCTAGCCGCATTTGCCGCTGCGGAAGCAGCCGGCGCATGGGGCATTGAGTTCGATGTGCGCTGGACTGCAGACTTAGTGCCGGTGGTAATTCACGATGCCGATACCGCGCGCGCGTTTGCTGTGGCTTTAACCTGTTTTGACGTGAGCTTTGAGGAGCTGCGAAAGCGGGCGCCTGATGTACCCAGTCTGCAGGAAGTGGTCGAGCAGTTTGGCGGCAGACTACATTTTATGATCGAAACCAAGAGCGAGCCCTGGGTCGACAAGCTGTCTCAGCAAGCGACTTTGAGCAATATTCTGGCAAAGCTCACACCAGGTGATGATTATCACTGGATGGGCATAGATATCGACTTTCTGCGTGATTTTGACCTGGTCGAAAAAAAGTACCGCATCCCCATTACGTTTTTTGAAGTCGAGAAATTCGGTGAGATCGTTCTGAACGAGGGCTTTACCGGGCTGGGCGGGCACTACCTGCTGCTGCACAATAAATTGCTTAAGCGTTTTAAGGCAGCCGGCAAGCAATTCGGCGTCGGTTTCCCCGCCACCGAAAACGCGTTGCGCCGCGAAATGCATCGCGGAGTAGAGTGGGTGTTCACCAACGATATTCAGCGAGTCGGCCCGATACGGCAGCGTTTACTGGAAGAACTAAGCTAGAACCCACAAACACTCTTCACAACAGGAAAGAACTTTGATCGCAGCAGACTTGGCGCTAATTTCCGCCGGCATATTTTTACTCTTCGGCATGCTTACCGGCGTGTGGAAATACAACCATATAATGCGAAGCCCAGATGCTGAAGCGCCGATGTACGTCAACATCGCTCACCGCGCTTCATTGATGTACGCCTTCGCCTGCGTGATATTGATGCTGCTCGCTCAGCGCAGCGCTTGGTCGAATACAGTCAACCTGCTGGCCGTCATAGCGAATATTATATTTTTCGCCAGCGCCGTTGCCGGCTACACCGTGCATGGCCTGCTGCAAGATACCGATAACCAACTCCGCAACCCCCATAAGCTGGGTGATAGAACGCTACCCACCATCGCTATAAAAACGTATATGTGGGGATTAATCGTCGGTGAGATCGCTGGCACGGCGGCACTTCTGATCGGCGCTATTGTTGGCCTATAAGCAACGCACTGAATCACTTCGCCTGGAATCACGTGACCCAATAACGTAATTCGATAACGCAACTCAATAACTAGACTTAGAAAATCAACGCGAGAACCAAGGACTCACTATGGAAGGCTCAGCCCTAACTCAAATCGGCCTGCCACTGGCCCTGTTTATTATTATGGTCGGTATGGGCGTGAGCCTTACCGTTGCCGATTTCCGTCGCGTGGCAGAGCAGCCCAAGGGGGTTGCGGTCGGCACTGCGCTGCAACTATTCGGCATTCCGGCTTTGGGTTTTGCGATTGGTTATTTCGCCGGTGGCGGAATGTTGGCGGTCGGCCTGGTGCTGGTCGCCGCCTTGCCAGGCGGGACTACCTCCAATGTCATCTGCTACCTGGCCAGAGCGAACCTGGCGCTATCGATTACACTCACTGTAATCGCCAGCTTGGTCACAATTCTCACCTTACCGGTCTACGTTAACTGGGCTTTGCAGGCCTTCGTAGGCGAAGGTACCGAATTGCACCTGTCCACCGTTAAAACATTGATAACCTTAATGGTTATTGTGGTGATACCGGTCGGCTTGGGCATGTTGCTAAAACGCATAAAACCGAATGCAGCCACCCGGGTTGAGCCGATAATTAATGTGTTTTCTATTGTCGTACTCATCAGCATTATCGTCGCCATTCTGGTGGTCGAGCGCGACAACGTCGGCAGCTGGATGCAAGCCGCCTGGTTACCGGTGCTCGCCCTTAACCTCGGTGCACTGGCAATCGGTTTAATCGCTGGCAAACTATCCGGCCTCGTTACCGCCGATACATTAACCACCGCTGTGGAAGTTTCGATTAAAAATACTACGCTGGGAATTACCATCGCGGTGTCGCTGCTCGGTAGCTCTGAGCTAGCGTTGCCGTCAGCAGTTTATGGTTTGATGATGTATGCCAGCGCGGTGGCTTTGGCCGTTTATGGACGGCGGGTTGCTGCCCGGAAATACTAAAGACTGCTAAACAGCAAATTTTTCAATGCAATTTTGCTCTCACGTGTGCTGAGCGGCAAATTACAGTGACAGAGATTGACTACTTTCATTTTAGTGGGTCGCTAACTGTATATACCCGAAAGATAGCAACTCACTGTAGCTCGACATTTGAGTGATTACTGAAGTTCGACACTAGTACCAATTACCCGGAATAGACCACGACGGTGCAGGGGTATGCGACATAACCCTCAGCACGGGTGTTTTCCTCGAAACCTTTATCGGGTCAACACACATGTTAATTCAAGTAACAAATGGGTTGAGCTTTGCAAGGCAATATTTGGCTTAACCCACTAAAATCAACGCGCCTTATCACTTTGCACCATCCGTTAGGATATCCATCATGAAACGATCCAACCCAACTTTTCTAAGGGTGGTTTACGCGATACCTGTCACATTGTTGATTTTATCCAAGCTGTTCAGGCTTTCTATTTTCTTAATCGCCATCAGCGTGCCGGCATTTGCGGCGGATGATTGCCCTACCTGCCAGCCTGCGGAGCTACCGTGGATGTCATCGGCTGATAACGCTGAGCGGATGTCGATTTATGATGTTGATGTACTTAATAGGAGAGACATTCTTGTTATAAATCGTAACGTTTGCAGTACCATGGAAGACTACCTCGGTGATATCAAAATTGGAAAAGCAGGCTATTCTTTTTGCACCAATCCTCCAACTGAAAGAAAAGCACTATGTAAAAGCTATCCTGATCAATTGGAGCCTAAACACTTCATTGCGATTTCAATAGCAGAAAGATTAGAAAAAAGATTAAATATAAATACTCAAGCAGAACTGGATCAAATACTACCCAAAGCCATTGCTCAATTAATGGAGGTGCCCTGTAAACGACTCGATAAAAGAGAGCCTGACACATTAAGCTTTGGTGATAATTTTATAAAAAGAGCCATGACACTCCGCAAAGTCGATAAAGTGCTTGGAGGGATGATGATCCCACTATGTCAAAAACAGCCGGATTACCAAGCCTGTATTCGGTTGTTTTTGAGTACGACTGAAACCATTATTGTTAATGGAAAAGAGACAGAAGAATCAATTATTCATTTTGGAAATAAGTTGCAGCAGAGACTTGTGAAACAAGGTGCTTTGAAGCTTAACTGGAGAGAACAAGACACAGTATCCGATCTTATATGGGAATTGATTCGTGAGAGTAAATAGTTAGTGCAAAGAATAATTGCTTTTTTACTTTTTTTTTTAAAAATGGGCCAGTATCGATTTGTTGGCCTAAGGCTCTGGCTGACAGCCACTGTTTCGCCTGAAAGCTAGTCATTTCTTCTTTGCTTACCCAACGGAAAAGCAGACATGTCTAAGAAAGGGCATCCGACTACAGCGGCTTGCGGCTACCCGCAAAAACCGGCCGTTTTTGCCCGAGACCGAGGGTTTGTCTTTGGCTTAAGCTATGCTAACGATACGTCTTGTTCTGCCAAGTTCGGACCCCCGATGCTCGATGCCCCGTTAAGATGCTGCTCTTAGAGGTTGTGGACATAAGACTTCCTGTCTCAATTCCAATAAACCAAAGAGTTATGGCTGTAGGTCGGATTAGGCGAAGCCGTAATCCGACACCGCGCGAAATGTCGGATTACGGCCTTGGGGCCTAATCCGACCTACGTAAGTCTTTGTTTTTGCTGCGCGTCATGTCCCAGGTGTTGTCTACACCCTCCCAGAAGAACTGGGTTAAGCTCTCTGCCAACCCATAGACTTAATTAAGGAGAGAGCAGGTGGCAGAACGCTATGTAGTTGGAGTTATGCGGGCCGCAGTCAACCCGTAGAAAGAAGCCGCGCTGGACGCGACCGTGGCGAGCGCCATCGAGACCTTCAAACGAACACTTTCCGAAGAACTAGGCATTGGCGTAACCGCCTTCGGTTTCTCCGGCCCGGACCTCACGCCGGAATCAGGCGCCTATGCGGCGTTAGATTTTCTGCGGCTTGGTTTGAGCGAAAAAATAGAACGCAATATCGATTTCTTGCTCATCGTAACCGAGGTTGATCTCGCCGCGTCCAAGCTATCCTTCGCACTCGCACTGCCTAGTCAACTTACCAATGTAGCGGTGATTTCTGTCAAGCGTCTGGACCCCGGTTTCTGGGGCGAAGAAAGCGCGACCCACACCTTGTCTGACCGGCTTGCGGCCTTGATGTCCTACAGCTTTGGGCGCCTGCTGAACCTCTCACGCTCAACCGACCCTGACAATTTGATGTTTGATTTTAAGGCGGTGAACGAGCTTGAGCGCATGCAGGATTTCACGCCGGAGCAGCGTGCAGCCGCGCTCCACAATCTACCCGTGGAGGCACGTGAACGTGTCAGCCAGCGGAACAAAGGCAAGCTCAGCTTTGTGATGCGGGCGCTGGCCATTAATGTCAGCGGAATCATTGCCGGGGTTCGCCGGGCCAACCCCCTTCACTTGGTCACACGTCTGCCAACGATGGCGACCGCAGCCATGTCGGTTTTAATCTTTCTATTCTTTACGCCGGATATGTGGGACGTCGCCAGCACGGTAGAGGTTTACCAATTGGTGTTGTTTTCCATACTTGCTAATGTAGGAGCCACCCTGGCGCTATACAAGGCGTTTGCTTTTGGACCTATCCTGAGCCGTGATCGTGTGGTGTCGGAATCTGCGGTGGTCACCGAAGTGGTAACTATTATCAGTCTATTCCTGACCATGCTGATCGTTAATCTCGGCTTCATCCTGTTGGTCTATGTCGCCATCGTCAGCATTTTTCCTGATCGCTTGATGGAAACATGGACAACCGTTCACCCGGCCACGGGATTATTAGCGCATTTAAAACTCAGCCTCCTAATTGGCGGGCTGGCGCTGTTGGCAGGCTCATTGGGCGGCCGGGCGGATAGTAACGGTCTAATTCGCGCTGTGCTGTTTACTAATGAGGAATCTTGAATAGCACGCCTTTAATCCCGGCTAAATGTAAAAATGCAGTGGCCAAAAAAGCTTTCAATGGAGTCTGGCTGCATTGGTCATCCTCGGGCCTGTTTACCGGTTAGGCATGTGTGTCGTTGAGCTTGAAATAAGGTCAGATAAGGCGCGAGGAGCGTGGTTTAACTGGTTAAATAAGCAACGAGCAACGCTGTATGGCCTGACTTCAGGTTCAACCCGCAGGGCCTTGCGGTGTTCGTGGCCAACGGAGCACTAAACAGGCCAATCGAATTCGACCTGCTCAAAACCACTATTGGCTAAAGCCACTCCCAGCATCCAATTTCTTACTTACTTCATCTAATCCCGTAACGCTTAAATAAATATCCTTAGCTTCATCCTCACTTAAATTCAGCCCATCAAACTTAATAGCAAAGTTTTTAATCTTCGTCACAAACTCAACAAGGTTTTCATCAGTGCCATTCGCCAACGGCTCCGCTGCATTTAAAATCAGCTTTAAACAGCCATGGTAATCCGCTTGTTGTTTACAGAGCGGCACGATTAAATTATCTAAAAGCTGAGTCGTTTTCCTGAACGAAATACCAATTTTAATCGCAGCGTCGCCTTTGTTTCGCTCATAAGGCTCGGTCTTCACCTTTTTACAAGGCATCGTCATTAATTGCGCGATGGCCTGCGGCAGAATAGCGGTGAGTTCATCCTGATCCGTAATGCCTAAGGTTTCAGAGACTTGAAGGGGAATAAACTTGTTCGGTGAAAACCTGTCCTCTGGGTAGTTTGTCTCGCAGTAAGCTTTTCGCTCATCTTTTGAGCAGCCTTTGAAAAAACCTTTTCTAATTGGGCCGCGCCTAATGAAGCTCTTCATATACATACAGACTCTGCCGTTTATACGGTCAGCATCTTCCGCTGATAGAAAATTCACCCCTTTTTGCTGAGACGCTAACCTAGTCTGTACGGAGGACGAACCAGACGATGCTTGGCTACGCGGCTCTGCGGCTACGCTGGCTGCGTTTAAAAGCGCCATCAGCGATAGCAGCTTAAAAAGCAAGAACAGTGGTTTCATGTTAATTCCTTTTCGCTCAACGGCTCAGCGTGAACCAAGCCGCAGTGTAGCGAACAGTAAAATATGCTACCACTCGGAAGCGATAAGGCCGACCGCTGCCAGCTCTTGCTATTTGTCACTAAAAAAAGGACGGCTAATCGTTAGAGTGCAAACTCTCATTCAAACCACCCCAGCGTGAGGCGTCAGTCGGGATAACTTCTACTTTGCCGCTCTGGCTATTGCGGCGGAATAGCAGGCCGTCCTTGCCCGACAGCTGACGAGCTGAAACGACCTGGCCGTCTGGCAGCATTACTTTGGTACCCGCCGTTACATATAAGCCGGCTTCAACAATGCACTCATCGCCTAGCGATATGCCGATACCGGCGTTAGCGCCGAGCAGGCTGTTTTCGCCAATTGAGTTCACTTGTTTACCACCGCCGGAAAGCGTGCCCATTATTGAAGAGCCAGCGCCGACATCGGAATCTTTGCCGACGATTACGCCCGGAGTTACCCGGCCTTCGAGCATGCAGTTACCCAACGTTCCGGCGTTAAAGTTTACAAACCCTTCATGCATTACCGTGGTGCCGCTGGCGAGGTGAGCACCTAACCGCACGCGGTCGGCATCGCCAATACGCACGCCGGATGGCACGACGTAGTCGGTCATTCTGGGGAATTTGTCGATTGAGGTGACATTAACGTGAAAGTGATCGGCGGCTGCCGCTTCGCGCAACGCCTCAACATTAGCGGGCAACACCGGGCCGGCCGAGGTCCAGGCTACATTGGTTAGCAGACCAAAAACGCCATCGAGGTTAATTTCGTTGGGTTTAACGCTCCGTTCGGACAACAGGTGCAGGCGTAGATAAGCATCTTCAGCAGAAGCGGGTGCGTCGTCGAGCGAATTGATGGTTACGTCGACGAAGTCACCGACAACCAAGCCTGCTTTGGCGGCGATGCAACTACGGTTGCGACGCTCGTTCGATAGCGGGAACCATACATCGAGGGTGGCATTGGTTTCGGCGTCGCGGTAACGGTGTCCGGTGCGTTGTATTGTCATAGGGTAATGTCAGAAAGCTATAAAACGCGGCAGCTTAGCTGCAATAATGCCGCAAATAAAGTTTGTAACGCCTATCAACATCAGGCCATCACTATAAGGCACGAAAAATGAGCAAGTGGACTACCGACAATATCGGCGATCAGGGTGGCAAGTTGGCTATTGTTACCGGAGCCAATATCGGCCTGGGGTTTGAAACCGCTAAGGCGCTGGCTGAAAAGGGCACCGATGTGATTCTGGCCTGCCGGAATCTTGAAAAAGCGGCGGCTGCCGAAGCTGAAATTCGGCCAGTGGCCAAGGGTAAGCTGGAAGTGCGCCAGTTGGATGTTTCTGACCTAAATTCTGTCACTGAATTTGCTAAAGGAATACAGCGCGATTTCACTAAACTCGACCTGCTAATCAACAACGCTGGTGT
>CAJQNE010000276.1 GCA_905479545.1 uncultured Gammaproteobacteria bacterium
GACAAAAGCGCCGCCTGAAAAGGCGGCGCTTGTTAATTCTACCTATAGATACTATTCCAAAATCGGCGTGGCTGCCATGGAATTACGGGGTAGCGTTTTTTCAGTCAATCAGCGATTGAGGATAAGTCAGTCGCCCATAAACCTGCGGCTAGTAGCCCAGCGGATTTTCACGCTGCGGTGGATGCGGGTCAGCAGTAGCCAGAATATCGCGGTTAACGTCGCCGCTGGCAATTTCACGCAGAGCCATAACCGTTGGCTTGTCATTTTCCCAGGCATGTACGGCATCAGCGCCATAAGCTAATTGACGTGCGCGCTTGGCGCCCATCAGTACTAGTTGGAAACGGTTATCGACGTGTTCGAGGCAATCTTCAACAGTAACGCGGGCCATGGACTCACTCCGGGGTTGTCTGTGGGTGGGGCTACAGCGGCCTGAAACGGCGGCTGGGTTAAATTCAGCCGCGCACTATACCGCTTTTTGTGAAATGTTGCGATGCCAACCTAGGCTGGCCGCCGGGCGCTAGTCGACTAACATTGCCTGGAGCATTGTGTGGTGCTTCACGCGCTGACGTCTGCCAAGCAAGCGACGCGCGACAAACAGGCTTTCCAGCTCATTCAGTGCAGTTTCAAAATCATCGTTAACGATCAGGTAATCGAATTCGCCCTGGTGTTCTATTTCCCGGCGTGCATCCCGCATTCGGCGGGTAATCACTTCATCGCTGTCACTGTCACGGCCGCGCAGGCGCTGTTCAAGTTCAGCGAGTGATGGCGGCAGAATAAATACGCCTACCGCGCCGGGTTCACGACCGCGAACCTGTTGGGCACCTTGCCAATCGATTTCCAGAATGACGTCAAAGCCCGCCTCTAAATCGGCATACACGCTGCTGCGTGAGGTGCCATAAAAGTTGTCGAATACTTCAGCGTGCTCGAGAAAATTACCGTCGTCGACTTGCCGGGTGAATTCACTAACGCTGAGGAAGTGGTAATCGACTCCATTCTGTTCGCCGGGTCGTTTGCCGCGAGTTGTGCTGCTGGTGGAAAAACGGACCGTTTCAGTTGCGCTATTAAGTCGCTGCTCAACAGCACGTACCAGGCTGGTCTTACCGGCACCGGACGGTGCAGAAATAATGTACAGGTCGCCGCGCACAGCAGGTTTTGGGTCGCTCATTATCGTTTCGTTCGTGGTTATTTGGCGGCAATTATGCCTCAGCCATTGGCATCGTGCTGATTAATGCCCGTTGTAATCTTTGGGGGCTAGTGGGTCAGCTACAGAGCAATACCGGGTTAACTAGCCGGTAAGTGGTTCAGTAGGCTGCTTGAGTTCGGAAAAAGTTACGTGGGAGGCCGTCACTGTTTTTCGCGAAGTCGGTTAGTGGCAATGGTTGTAGCTCGTTGGTACGGATGCTGCTTTATTAATAGCGAATTTGGTAACAATTTGTAGAGAGGTATTTATGAGCATGGCAATGAAGGCTCAGTCAGTGCAACGCAATGAGCAGCAAGTGTCGTTGTTTTCGCCTATTACGATGGGTGCAATGGAGCTGCCGCATCGTGTCGCGATGGCGCCATTAACACGTAACCGTGCTGACGATAATTTGGCACCGCAGGAGCTGAATGTGAAGTACTACGAGCAACGTTCAAGCGCTGCTGTAATCATTAGCGAAGCGACGCAAATTAGTCAGCAGGGGCAGGGCTACCCGAATACACCGGGTATTTACAGCGAGGCCCAGTTGCAGGGCTGGCGTGAGGTGACGAACGCTGTACACCGTGCCGGTGGAAAAATTATTCTGCAGTTATGGCACGTTGGCCGCATTTCGCACCCCGATTTTCAGCCCAATGGTGCGACACCCGTGGCTCCCAGTGCGGTAAAACCCGCTGGTAAAGCCTCAACGCCAACGGGCGAACAGGAGTACTTAACGCCACGCGCGCTGGATCTGAAGGAAATTCCCGGCATCATCGCGCAATACAAGCAGGCGGCGCTGAACGCACAGGAAGTCGGTTTTGACGGCGTAGAAGTGCATAGCGCCAACGGCTACTTACTCGACCAGTTTCTCCGCGACGGCACTAACAAACGTGACGATAAATACGGTGGCAGTATCACAAACCGCTGTCGGCTTACGTTAGAAGTGATTAATGCGGTGTTGGAAGTCTGGTCTGCTGATCGGGTGGGTATACGGCTGTCGCCGAGCGGCACGATGAACGATATGCAAGATGGTGACCCGAAGGCCCTGTATAGCCATCTATTGAAGCAGCTCGAATCGCTGGGGCTCGCTTACGTACACATCATTGAGCCGATGGACACCGATATTAAGCACGGCGCGACGCCGGTAACCGTTAGCGATTTACGACCATTTTACCCTGGCATCATCATGGCCAACGGTGAGTATGACAAAGCCAAAGCAGCTGCTGCCATCGCTTGCGGCAGTGCGGATATGGTGAGTTTTGGTCGCGACTTTCTGGCGAACCCTGATTTGCCTGAACGGCTTCGGCAAGAAGCGGAGCTCAATGAGCCGAACCCTAAAACCTTTTACGGCGGCGGGGCAGAGGGCTATACCGATTACCCGGCAATGGATTCTTGAATATCGCCGCTGGCGTATTACCGACCATTAATCACCATCTCAATTTATAACAACGTTTTATCAGGAGATTTATTATGGCTACAACTTGGGTATTGGTTGCTGACGCAGCCCGGGCGCGCTTATTCCGCGCTCATGATGAGCAGTTCGAATCTATGCAGCACTTAAAAACCTGGAATCACGCTGAGGGCCGCTTACACGAAGGTGACTTGGTGACAGGTAGCGAGGGTGCTAAACACGGTGGTAAAGATGATTCACAGCGCTCGACCGGGCCGCAGGTTAGTGCAACTGACCACGAAGAGGATGTGTTTGCCAAGGCATTAGCGGAGCAGATGCGAGACGGGCGGGTTAGTCATGATTATGACCAGTTAGTGCTCGTAGCTGCGCCGCGTTTCTTAGGTAAACTGCGTGAAACGCTGGACGAACCGACTCGTAAAGTCGTGAGCCATTCGTTGGATAAGGATTATTCCAAGCACCCAGCTGAGGAAATTTCAGAGCTGGTTAAGAAAGCACTGGGTTAGCAGGCAGCTGCAAAAGTAGGCCACTGACGAACTAAAAGCAGCGTATCAATCCGGTGCTTTTAGTTTGGTCAGCGTATTCAGCAGCCGATCGCCTAACCGCTCCTGCACGGCCCGGTTCAGTGCCATTTCCGCCTCGGCCCGAATCGCCGTGTGGGCAATCGGTCGGAGCTTCCAGATAAGTTCAGAAAGCTCCTGGATCTCCCCCTTGGGTGGCAACTCGTCGCCAAAGGTATCGAAGCGGGAGAAAGCGGTATCGACCAAACTATCAGCGGCGCGTTGCACGTTACCGCGCAGCAAGCGCAACAGCTCCATCATCTCTTCGAATGGCATGCCGAGAGCTACTAATTCGGCACCGGCTTCAATCAAAGTCGGTGATTCGGAGACGAATTTTGTGCCTTGGCGCTTGAGGAGATTAAGGGTTACCGCGTCATCAATCAGCGATTTTTTTGCAGCGCCGAGGCCGAACAGTTTTAACAGCTGCGGCACACTGTAAGAGCGTGGTTGCTCGCTGGAAAAAACATGAGTGATCGCATGTTCCAGGCCCAGAATGTCGCCTAAGTCACGACCGTTCAGCCACGCGCTGGTCAGCTCTTTGATATTGCTGGTGGAAAACCCACGATCAAGCAAATTGTTCACTAAGCGCAGCCGTGAAACATGGTTTTCGGTGTACACACCCAGCCTGCCGCGCTTTTCTGGCGGTGGAATAAGCTCCCTGTCCTGGTAAGCACGGATATTGCGCACCGTGGTATTGGTCCGCTGCGCGAGTTCGTCGACGGTGTACTCGCCGTCGCTAAGTTGACTGTTGCGACGTGTGCGTCGACTGCTTGCTGAGTTCTCCATAGGTGAATGATAGCCGCCCCGTTTCCTCGTCGCTACGGGGCGTTGACTCAAATTCATATCACGCTGTTTTTGCATAGCTCTCAACCAGCTTGTCTGCGCGGCTGAGGTACTCGCGATTGTCTAACTGCCACGGGTGAAAACCGGGCTTAAAGTAGTGGAACCACTCAGGTACTTTCTTTCGCAGCAGGCCGGGTTTGCGACCAAACAATATACTCGCCGCTTTTGCCCAGCCTTTTATATCGGTTAAATCTCCGCTGCGACGAGCGATGTCAGCCATATAAGCGACAACCAGCGGCCAGAAAATTGCGTTAGCCAGCACATGAGCACTCACCCGCATGGCATAGACTTTGGGGTTGGCGTCGGTGCCGACTGCTTCCCGGAATACGTCGTAGGCAACACCTTTATGCTCGGTCTCTTCGAGCGCGTGCCAGCGCCAGCCATCGCGGAATGCAGGTTCAGAGCTCTCCGGAATAAGTTCTTCCCAGCGCAACAGGCCATCAGCCAGCGTTGCGGTGAGGTGTTCCAACGCGCAGGTAACCGCCAGTTGGTACGCTGGGCTAAAGGCCTTTCTGCCAAATTTCAGAATAGCTAAAATTTGTTTTTCTTTGCCTTTAGCATTCAGGCCAGCCTTGTCCATTGCGCGGTTTAAGCCGATATGTTCGCGGCGGTGCATGGCTTCCTGGCCAATAAAGTTGCGCACTTCTTCCAGCAGGGCTTTGTCGGTAATGGTGCCGTTAGTGCGGTAGTGACGAACGGAATCGATAAAGAACTGCTCGCCGTCGGGGAAAAATAGCGACAGGGTGTTCAGAAAGTGCGAAGCGATACGGCCGTCGCCGTGCCAATCGCTAAGTCGGTTGAAGTCGAACGGGAATTCGAGGTCGCGTCGAATCGGGTTGACGTTGATGTGCTGCTTCGGCCCGGCTATAGGTTTCGATTGGGGCTTCGATTTTAAGTTCTTGGCTGTAATGGTTTCGTTACTCATTTTACCCATGACTAGCTCCTTAAATAATGTCTGAAAATGGTTCGTTGGTGACTGTGGTGAGCACTGGTTTTGAGCGCTAAGCCGCAATAGGTTGGCGAGACTTTCGCGGTAGTTTTTCCACCGCGTAGTCACTTAGCTTCAATTGCATTTGTCGTTTAAATTGCGTGGCAAACCCCGGATACATTGTTGCGTTGAAGCCATCCTCGGTGAGGTACCAGCTCTTACAACCACTGTTCCAGTTAGTTTTAGCTAACCGTTTTTGTAGTTTCAGGTTGTAAGTCGTCTGCGTGGCTTGCTTAACCTCCATTGATTTCAGGCTACGTTGTTGAAGTTGAGCAATGGCGCCTACGATGTAATCAATCTGCGCTTCCATATACACCAGCGCCGAGTTGTGGCCAGGACCGGAATTCGGGCCGAAGGTCATAAACAAGTTCGGGTAACCATTAACGCTAACGCTCTTAAACGCCTGCGCACCGCGTT
>CAJQNE010000277.1 GCA_905479545.1 uncultured Gammaproteobacteria bacterium
GATGAGATCGTTTCGTTAGACTTACCTGAACTGACGCTACAACGGCGGCTGGGCGCTGTATTTCACAGTGACCGCACTCTTTCTAACGCAGGAGAAGCAATGCTGCACTTATTACGGAACGAGGTGCAGCAAAGCATTCAAACCAACATTATTCGCGGAAATCACCAGCGCTAAGTTATAAAAAATTTTTTACTCATCGCTGTTATAAAATACAAAGACGCACCATGCCTGAAGTCTCGCGATGAACCCTTTAAACCAAGGCCGTTAACGCCTCTTTCGTAAACGGCATTAGCTCACCCATATCGCCAGCTTTAACCTTATTAGGCCACTCAGGATCAGTGAGCAATGCCCGCCCAACTGCAACCAAATCGAACTCATCATCTTCTAATCGCTCGAGCAAGCCATCCAGCGACGAAACATTCGATGATTCGCCAGCGAAAGACCCCATGAAGTCGCCATCAAGGCCGACACTGCCAACAGTAATTGTCGGTTTACCAGTGATCTTTTTGGTCCAGCCAGCTAAATTCAGCTCAGAACCTTCAAACTCAGTTTCCCAGAAACGACGTGTGCTGCAATGAAATATATCGACACCAGCATCAAGCAGCGGCTGTAAGAAGGTTTCAAGCTGCTGCGGTGTATCGACTAGCCGCTGGCTGTAATCCTGCTGCTTCCATTGCGAATACCGTAGTATCAGCGGAAAGTCAGGTCCTACGCGGCGGCGTGACTCGGCAATAATTTCAGCCGCGAAGCGGGTCCGACCGGCAATATCACCGCCCCACTTATCGTTACGCTCATTGGTGGCGGCCCAAAAAAACTGGTCTAGCAAATAGCCATGCGCGCCGTGAAATTCAACCGCATCGAAGCCCAAGTTTTTAGCCTGCTCTGCCGCATTGGCAAACGCCTCAATCACATGATCGACATCGTCACCCGACATTCCTTCCTGAACCTTTTTGCCCGGCTTTAAATAGCCGGACGGCCCGGCACTGGCCGTTTCGGGGTTTGGCGTAGTTTTGGGGTTACGCATCATGCCCACGTGCCAAAGCTGCGGCGCGATCTTACCGCCAGCCGCGTGCACTTCCTTAACGACCTTCGCCCAGCCCTGTAGCGAGTCAGGCTCATGAAAATTCGGAATTCGCTGTGGGTTCATACTGGCAACATCATGCCCGACCGTAGTGCCTTCAGTAATAATCAAACCGCAACCGCCTGCAGCGCGGCGACGATAATAGGCAGCAACATCATCGTCGGGCACACCACCCGGCGAAAATTCCCGGGTCATTGGCGCCATAACCACGCGGTTATCGAGGGTTAGTTTTTCGCTGACAAACGGTTTAAATAGCGCACTGGTACTTTTAGACATTAAGGCGGCCTGTATTTATTAAGAGTCAGCTGCAGGTTACGCAGCTTGTGAAAATAAAAAAACGGGCCCGCAAAAGTGGGCCCGTCTTAACTTAAGCAAATACTGAAAACTTATTCGAATACGAAGTTTTCTTCAGAAATTTGCATCAAGGTTGACGGCTTCTTCAGCATGCTTTCGGCATGAGCGTTTTGGCGTGGCAAGATGCGCTCAAAATAGAACTCTGCCAGCTGCACTTTGGTGCGGTAAAACTCTGCCGTGTCATCACCGCCCTTATCCAGCTTTTTCAGCGCTACCGCAGCCTGGCGTGCCCACATATAGGCCATCACTACATAGCCTGAGAACATCAGGAAGTCATTGTGAGCCGAAGCAACAATCTCACGATCCTTACGGGCAGCTAATAAAATACGACCTGTCATCCAGTTCCACTTAACCACCAATCGAGCTAGTTCAGTAACAAAAGGCCGCATCTCGCGCTTATAGGCTGAACCTGATACCGGATTGTGCTGACGACAGAAACCAAGAATCTCAGCACCATAATCACGAACTGCTTTACCCCGGCCACCGAGCAGAACCTTGCGGCCCAACAAATCTAAGCCCTGGATACCCGTCGTGCCTTCGTACAACGTAGAAATGCGTGCGTCGCGGGCGATTTGCTCCATACCCCACTCTTTAATGTAGCCATGACCACCAAACACCTGCATACCGTGGTAGGCCGCTTCACAACCCATCTCAGTCAGGAAGCCTTTCAGAATAGGGGTCAGGAAACCAAGTTTGTCATCGTTCTCAGCCCAAGCTTTCTCATCACCTGTCACCATGTGATCGGCCAATAATGCAGCCTGGTAAGCCATCATCCGGCCACCTTCGGCAATTACCCGCTGGGTAAGCAACATACGACGAACGTCGCCATGATGGATAAGTCGATCTGCGACCTCATCAGGCTCTTTCTTACCTGAAACAGAACGCATAGAACGGCGATCAAGCGCGTAGGCAGTAGAGCCCTGGTAGGCCAGCTCGGCACTACCAATGCCCTGCAATGCAGTACCAATTCGGGCGGTGTTCATAAAGGTAAACATGCACTCCAGACCCTTGTTCTCAGGCCCGATCATATAAGCCTCAGCACCATCGAAGTTCAGCACCGCGGTACTGGAAGCTTTGATACCCATTTTATGCTCAAGCGAGCCGCAGTTGACGTTATTAAAGTCACCACAGCTACCATCCGCATTTACTTTGTACTTCGGAATTATAAACAACGAAATACCGCGCGTGCCTTTTGGCGCACCAGGCAGTCGAGCCAGAACGACATGCACGATATTCTCAGTCAGATCATGATCACCGGACGAGATAAAGATCTTGGTACCATTCACTTTGTAGGTACCATTTTCCTGAGGCTCAGCGATTGTGCGGGCCTGACCAAGATCAGTGCCACAGTGCGGCTCGGTCAGACACATTGTCCCCATCCATTCGCCACTTACCAGCTTGGAAAGGTAGGTAGCTTTCTGCTCGTCATTGCCATGCAACATGATGGTATTCATAGCACCTAGCGACAAGCCAGGGTACATGGCCCATGCCCAGTTCGCGGTACCCATCATTTCGGCTTTGATGATACCCAATGACAGTGGCAGGCCCTGGCCGCCAAACTCTTCAGGGTGAGACAACCCGGGCCAGCCGCCTTCAACGAACTGGTTGTAGGCTTCTTTGAAGCCTTTGGGCGTGGTCACCTTACCGTCTTCGAGCTTGCAACCTTCTTCGTCACCACTTTGGTACAAAGGCGAAATTACTTCCTCAGAGAAACGGCCGCACTCCTCTACAATCGCGTCGACTACGTCACGGGTCGCTTCACCGCCGTTGGGCAGCTTGGAGTAATGAGTATCAAAATCCAACACTTCATGAATTAGGAAGCGTGTGTCGCGAAGCGGGGCTTTATATTGGTGCATAACAAACCTATTGAGTGGCGTAAAGCCATATAAAAACGACTTGGGCCGGACTGGCCTGAAAGATCGAGTCGGAAAACAGTATGCCCGAAAGCACTGATATTGAATGGTGCCAGACTTTAGCTGGCGTTCTAACTGCGCGAACCAGGAGAGCTGAAAGCCTCACGACCGGTGGACGCCGTAGTGTGGAGATTATAGCCACTATTCTGCCGCTTCAATTTACCGCAACGCAACAAATCGCTGTCGCCACAGCTAATTTAACAATCGCTCACATTAAAACAGCGTTATTTGCCCACTATTAGCCTTGGGTTACGTACTCCAGAATGTCGACCACCTGCGCTGCCGTTCGACAAGACGCTAAGGCTGCGCCATTGATTTCTTTCAGCGGATGAACAATTGCCTCGTCGTGCAAAGTAATTAGCGGTTTGCCCTTCGCAGCCGCGTATCCGGCATCAAATGCAGCATTCCACTGCTTATATTTATCGCCAAAACGAACCACTACTACATCGGCGGCGTCGATCAATGTTTGCGTGCGGACAGCGTTAATTTGCGCAGAGCACTTATCTTTCCAAAACGGATTCGGCTCATCGCCCAATACAACCTGACCAATATCGTCACTGGCTGCGTGATCCGTAATCGGGCCAGTCAGTGTCACCGGCAGGTGTTTCACGCCTTGGCGTATTTGCTCACGCCAATCGCTATGAATTTCGCCAGAAAGATAAATTGCCCACTGCATAGCCCGAACCTCATTACATCAAATCAGAATTGACGCCGGATGCTATAGCCACCAGCTTGCGCCATCAAGTATGGAAAAACGAAAAAGCCCCACTGGCATTCAGCCAACGGGGCTCCGTTATTTTTGTTTAAAGCTTATTGCAGGAATGAAAACGAGCGCACTTCCTCATCGGAGCTGCCGCTAAAGCGAAGGTAACGGGACGAACGCCCCGCATCTGTTCCAGCTTCATTAAAAGCCACGCTTTCAACGACATCGCCATCCTCATTAACCTGACCGGTGTAACTCTGTTGATCGAAAGTAACATCACCCAGGCTACGCTCATAGCTGTAGTCGTTAACGCCGCTTAAACTATAATCACCATAGCTGTCATTGCTATACGACAAGCCGGTAGGCAACGTGGCGCCTAAGGCATAACTTTCAACAACCGGTATCGGCGTAGCTTCCGTTGCGTCACTAAAATAGCCATTGCTTGATACGTTAATCACCTGAACTCGATGAACAGGTTGATATTCGTAAGTTGCAATACTGTCAACGATCTCAGGAGCGTCATCAATCACAGGGCTGCGGTTAAAGCCAACGTTCGCCAACGATGCTGCCTGCACTGGCACAGCTACAGGTAGAGACAGGGCAACCGACACCGCTGGTGCGGTGGGGCGCATTAATTCCAGCTGCGGTGGATTGGTATCGCCTTGCACCACCTGAAGGGTGAATTTTTTTCGTGCCTTGGGCAATGTAGCTGCAGGGCAATTCAAAAATGCTGACTTTCGCATCCAGTCTTTCTGCGGGTAATACGCCACAACCAAAGAGCCACCCTTAATGGTGTTAATCACCTTTCGTGAAACTTCTTTCCGCAATGCCGGACAACCCCAACTGCGACCGACGCGGCCCGATTTGCGGGCCCCGGCTTCATCGACATAACTGGCACCGTGAATAACAATGGCTCGTTCCCGGGCACGGTTATTATAGCGACCATCTAAACCGTCGAGTTTTAGCGAATAACCGTGCTTACCACTATAAGTCTCAGCCGTGCGGTACACACCCAAGCTACTTTTTCGGCTATTAAGCTTGTTAGAAAACCGGGTAGCCGTAGCATTACCTGAGTTCACGCCGTGAGCAACCCACTCGTTGTACACAACCTCGTCGCGCTCTATGTCCAACACCCATAAGCGTTTGTTATTCGAACGCTTTGAATAGTCGATTATTGTGAGTAGCGGCGAGCTGCTTTTGTTCATATGCGCGGCACAGCGAGCTGCTTTGAGCCCATGTTCCAGCGCCTTACGCGACAAGCCAGGCGCGGCCACTAATAAATTATTGAGGGTATCGCGATCAATATCAGCCATCGGATTTGCTGCCGATGCCGTGAACGCGGGTATAGATAAACCAGCTACACAAAGCACAGAAAATACCATGCGTGTAGCCATTTTATAAATAGCTCTCAAATCAAAAACCTCTGTCAAAGCGTTGTTGTAGTTATCAGGTGACCAGACTTCGCACGCTGGCAATCTCACCGTTTTCTCGTTTGGAGTACGACATCTTAACCGAAAACCCCAGTACTGCCCTTGCTCTCAATGAATTTTAACCCGCTCAATTTGAACTACCCATTAGGCCGGAAGCAAACAAACTTCTGCTTTTGAATCTTTGGCCTTTCTTATTCTAAATTAGGTAGTTGCGCGCACTTTTTAACGTATTTCTCCCCACATGTCGAACTTCCGCGTATACAGGCCGACCGGCAATGCGGTGCAATGGCTACAAAGCTCTCTGCCTACGTTAGTTTGCGTGATCAAAATCACAAGTCACGCCGTTGAGCGACAGGCGATAACAGCGGCTGAGTGCATTTGACTCCGCTTAACTCAACATAACATCAAGAAATGACTTAGCATTACAGCGTTGTTACTAAGAGCCGCCAATTTGCGCAAATTTTAGACAGCTAAAACCCGGTTATTTTTGATTCACCAACCTCACAAGTACAGAGATTATTGTGCAGTTGAAGTGGGCTCCTGTACCAGAACCCAGGGGCTAACAACGACCGCCCAAACCGAACTATCAGCAGAAAACCAAAATTTTGCCTGCTCATCAGTCACCGGATTAACCAGCTTTTCGGCTATCCAGCCTTCAAATAGCGCCCTGTCATCTGCTTGCATAGCCGCAGCAACTTCGATTAGATCAAGGCCCGTGTCAACGGCGATTACTTTACCTGCGGCAAATAAACGCTGCAGTTCAACCCAAGCGATAGTAGCCGTCTCGCCGTGTAACGTCTCACGAATATCCTCGACACTGCTCATGCTGCCTGAGTTAGCCTTAAAGTCTTGGCTCATAGTTTGATGCTCCGTATTGCTGCGTGGGCATGACTTGCACGCCAGAAGTTATTGCCCGCCTGCAAACCCCGGCGGTGAAAATTAGGCTAGGCTCCACACTAGAATTTAACCGGGTTTCCCAGCCACTCCCTAAACCGCGAAGGCCTACAAATTATGAATGTATTTATTGGTGCCGGCGCTGTTACCACGGTGCTTGCGAGTTACCTGTTGAGCAGCGGCGAAAGCGTGGTCTTTTCGGTACGACCGGGTCGTGAAAAATATTACGGCGCACCAAACAGGTTGGTAATGAGCGGCAACCAAAACCTGTCACACCCAACCCCGCCCGTTACCAGCAATCCTGATTATACTCAGGCCACGCGGGTTTTTATCGGCTGTAAACATCAGCACCTGCCCGGCATCATTAACCAACTGGCCGGTAAGCTGCCCAAAGGTATACCGCTACTACCCTGCCTTAACGGCGTGTCGCATATTGAATTACTCCAGCGAGAGTTTCCGAACAACCCGGTGTGCCCCATAACCGTCATGTTCAACGCCCAGCTACCAGCGCCGATGGCTCCCGTGCTTACCACTAGTCCATTAATATTTATCGATGCTGAGGCATCACAGTTATTAAACTTGTTTAAGTCTGCCGGAATGCTTGCTCACCAAGGCTCTGTAGCAACAGCCTGGGGCAAACTTATTTTGAACCTGAACAACGCAATTGGTGCATTGACCCAATCGACCTTCAAAGATCTATTGCTTAGCCCGCCTCACCGACAGGCGGCATTGGCAACCTTTGACGAAGCGACGGCAGTACTTAACGCGGCTCATATCGAATTTGATGTGCCAACTCCGGTCTCTTGGCGAATGCAACGCTTCATATTGCGCTACTTGCCAAAACTAGCGTGGCAAATAGCAAAAAAGCGCAACCAGCTAAGCGATCAGAGTTACCCATCGATGCTGGCCGATATAAATAGCCGCAACACCACCGAGGTTGCACAGTTAAATGGCGAGATTGTCCGTCAGGCTGAAAAACTCGGTATTACCGCTCCCATCAATAAAAAGCTTCACGAGCTCGTTACCCTGCAGCACGGCGAGCCGGCCAAATTCATAACTATTCAGCAGCTTAACCGGCAGCTGGGCTTACGCTAAAATCGGATTAACTAAAAATATGACAACACTCACTCTCGATAGCTGGCACAGCAGCGGCCAATCTTTTAATTGGCAGGGCCATAATATTTTTTGGCAACAGGCAGGCAGTGGCCCGCCTCTGCTGCTAATCCACGGCTTCCCTACCGCCAGCTGGGATTTCCATCACCAATGGCCCGAACTGGCTGCTACGTACAACGTAATTACCTTCGACATGCTTGGCTTCGGTTATTCTGATAAACCGCGCGGCCACGCCTACAGCATGGTCGAACAAGCGGATATCGCCTGTGCGCTGCTGAACCAACTCGACGTATCGACATACCATATGGTGGCACACGACTATGGCGATAGTGTCGGACAAGAGTTGCTAGCCCGCTCGAACCTGAACGAAACCGGTGCGCCGAAAATACTCTCTGCATGTTTTCTGAACGGCGGAATGTTCCCCTCCCTTCATCGCCCTACGTTTCGTCAAAAGGTGCTACACAGCCCGGTTGGCGGACTGATGGCCAGGTTGATGAGCAAACGTGGTTTTGCCTCAAGCTTTGGCGAGGTATTTGGCCCGAACACTAAACCGACCGCGCAGGAAATCGATGATTTCTGGTTATTAATTTCGCTACAGAACGGCCAGCAGGCACTAGCCAAGCTTATTAACTATATTGACGAGCGGCGAGTGCAAGAAGAGCGATGGGTAAGTGCTCTGAAACAAGCAGAAATTCCAATGTTATTGATTAATGGACCTGAGGACCCGGTATCCGGTGGTCATGCAGCAGACTACTTTGAACAGCAGGTTCCCCAAGCCAGCGTCTTACGGCTACCCGGCATCGGTCATTACCCTCAGGTCGAAGCTCCGGCAGCGGTTACTGCCGCCGCCAGCAATTTTTTTGCCGCCGCCTGCCATATTGCTTAACCTAATTAGCCGATCCGGCGAGAAACACTAACAGTCACGGCACATTAATCGCTAGGCTACTACTGCAACAGCCTTCATTCGCGTTCACCCCCAAAGAGACACACTAATGACCTCTTCGTTACTTACATTACTCGCCGTAGTCGGGCTCGCCGTATTGCTGCTGATTTTCATCGTTGGCTATAGAACATTTTTAGTCGCGGGTGCAAAAACTCCTGCGAATTCATGGACCCGCGGCAACGCCAAATGGGACAACCCCGGCCTGATAACCCGTGCTGAACACGCGCATGCGAACTGCTTAGAGATGTTGCCATTGCTTGGCTCGGTAGTATTGGTTGCCGCCGTGACAGGTCATCTTGCTGTTACTGATGGCTTGGCTTATTGGTTCCTTGCCGCCCGGATCGCACAGACCTCCATTCACCTGATCAGTGCGACAGCCGTATTTGCCACCATAAGAGCAGGGTTTTTTGCTATACAGATAGTGATCCTGATTACTTGGCTGATAAAACTTTGCGGGTTGATATAATCAGCTATGAACGAGCAACGCCGTAACGAATTGTCCTGGGCCGCGTACGATTGGGCCAACTCAGCATTCGCCACCACCATCATGGTCGGCTTCTTCCCGGTATTTTTTAAGCAATACTGGGCCAAGGATATGGCCGCTGAAGAAAGCACCTTTTGGCTTGGCGCGATTAGCTCGGCATACGCGCTTGTCGTTGCTGTTGTTGCCCCGCTACTCGGCTCAGTTGCCGATGCGACCGATGGCCATAAAAAATTTCTTGCCTCGCAAATGCTGCTCGGTGCAGCAATGTCTGCAGGCTTGTTTTGGGTGGGGGCCGGGCAATGGCAAGCGGCGATGATCGTTTACGCCATTGGCGCTATCGGCTTTGCGCTAGGCAATATTTTTTACGACTCACTCATAACCCGGGTTTCAACCCCACAGACTGTCGACCGTGTTTCGACCCTTGGCTATGGAATGGGCTATCTCGGCGGCGGGCTGCTATTCCTGATTAATGTCGTGATGGTAGCTAAACCCGCACTGTTTGGTATTAGCGACCCGGTAATGGCGGTTCGGATTGCATTTTTAATGGTCGGCGCGTGGTGGCTGATATTCTCACTACCGGTGTTTTTATTCGTTCCTGCAGGGAACACTCCCGCAAAAAACGGCGGCTTCTTTGCGGGTGTTAAGCAGCTCGCTGAGACCTTCAGCCATATACGCCGGCTTAAGATGGTTTGGTTGTTTTTGCTCGCGTACTTTTTATATATCGACGGCGTAAACACCATTACCAAAATGGCCGTCGATTTTGGTTTATCACTTGGCTTCGCTGCCGATAAGCTAATGCTGGCTTTGTTAGTAGTGCAATTTGTAGCCGTACCAGCAACCTTGCTATCCAGCCGGTTGGCCAACCGGATCAGCCCGAAGAAAGCACTGTTCGTGGCGCTCGGCATGTATTCACTGGCTACGGCCTACGGCTATTTTATTCAGCACGAGTGGCAGTTTTTTGTGCTGGCAGGAATGATTGGCACCGCCATCGGCGTGGTACCAGCGCTGTCCCGCTCCCTGTATAGCCGCCTTATCCCACCAGGCAAAAGCGGTGAGTTCTATGGCTTTTACGGCATGTTCGGTCGGTTCGCGGCTGTTATCGGCCCGATACTCGTCGGCTGGGTAACACTCAGTTTAGGCAATGCACGGCTGGGTATATTGTCGGTAAACGTATTGTTACTCGCAGGTGCCTTATTGTTGGTATTCGTAAAAGTGCCTGAACGTGATTCGTTTGATGAATCTGTTCCAACAGTCGAAGGCTAGCGCTGCGGGACTTTTAGTGTTTTAGCCACTATCGATTCACCGCCTATCTGCAATTGTATATCGACTGTTTGGCTGGCTAACCGACGATAAAGGCTTAGCTTGTCTTCTAGCACATACGCCTCTCGGAGTTGCGCAGCCACACCGGCTGCGTAGGCTGCTGCGGCACCGGAACCGGAAGTCAATTGTCGGGCACCCTGAGCATTCACGCTATCAATAGCTTCGCTCGGTAAAAATAAGTCAATGCAATCGCCGCCACTGGCAGTCGCCGGGCGCTGCTCGCCCCGTCCGTAGCCTGCAACGGTTAACACCGACCTGACACCGGAAGGCGAAACGTCACAGGCATCCGACCCCGAATCGCCGTCAGCGACTATTGCCAGCATGTCTTTTTGTAACAGACTGCGGAGCGAAGCATCAAGAATTCTCGACTTTGAGCCGGAAAACGGTAACAACAGCACAGCAGGTCGTTGGTAGCGGCTATACAACCACTCGAATGCCTGCACCACTCCGCTGGTGGCGCCGCGGCCATCACAGCCCAGTATTTTAACCGGTCGCACGTTAGCCGTGGGCGCACTACCCAAAGAACTCCCCGCAGCAATACTGGCCATGCGGGTACCGTGGCCATGACAGTCGTCAGTTTGTTCTTTTTCGGCTGCTTTCGGCTTACGCCCCAGTAGCTGCAACAACGCAGCGGGTTGCTGCGTACCGAGTATCCCAGCCAACCATGGGCTAGCGTAACCGACGTTAATGCCACGCCCCACTCGCGCATTAAGCTGCGTTGCGTCAGCATTAACCCCGGTACTCAGGACGTATAAATTCACCCCGGTACCGCCGTAAGCCGGAGCATACTTACCTAATCCACCACCAAGCCGATCAAGCCCCCACGGCAGTCCATCAGAGGCACCATCAACAAGCTCGGTTTCGGCTGCCGAAACGTAACTATCCTGCTCTACGTACAGCACGTCAGGGTCAGCTGCGATAGCTTCCGCCTGATCGCGGCTCATTGCCGCAGCAAACCCGTAGAATACATTGCGAAACACCATGTCGATGTCGAGTTCATATAGCGAATTCAATCGCCCCAGCACATCGTCTAAAGGCTCAGCTTGGGTGCGCAGCAGCAACTGCACCATATAGCGACCTTTAATAGGGTTTTGCACATCACGCAGCCGCGATATTCCGGTCACATTCTCAAACTCACTAACGTCTAAGTGCTGAACACCTTCGCTTGCTGCCGCCTCATCCTGCCCGGTGCCCGGCATTAGGTCGCAGCCGGCGACTAATAATGCAGTCATCATCAGAGCTGCGCTGAAACGGACTGGCCGCCCAAATATTCGTTTGTTGGAACGTAAAGCCTGCTGCATCAAGATATAAACTCAGGAGTTTCGTGTAGTTGTTAGCAACGCCGGTTGGCTGTTGCATCGGCTAAGAGCATTATTTCGTCAGTCAGCCTGCCGACCCATCGGCCGGTGAATCAAGTATATTAAAGTCTGTGCGGAGATCATGCTTTATGAAGTCAATAATTCACAAAATATTTAGTTACCGTAACAGAATAATTTTTATTGCTACGTTACCACTACTTTTTGCTTGCGGCAGTGGCGGAGGCAATGCGGATGTTCGCGGTTTAACCTCAGCCCCTCGTGACTGCAGTGTTAGCGGCCAAAACCGTTTCGTCTATAACTACCTTCGCGATTTTTACTTTTGGGCGGATGAGGTTGACGAGACCGCTAACCCTGACAGCTATAGTTCACCTGCCGAGCTGCTCGAAGACCTGAGGTTCAAGCCTATCGACCGCTTTAGCTCTATCGCAGACGCAGCTACTTTCAACAACTTCCAGGAGGGGGATTTTGTAGGCCTAGGCTTGTATATCGTTCGCGACGAGCAAGATGACCCGGTTATTGGTTTTGCCCATAGCAATTCACCAGCGGCGCAAAGCGGCCTGAAACGTGGCGATCGCATTACTGAAATTAATGGTGTACGTGGCGAAGGACTCCGCGACCGCCAACAATATAACGCCGCCTTCGGCCCGTCTGGCACAGGCAACGAGGTGCTACTAAAAGTTATTCCGCAGGGCGAATCGGGCGAAGTCAGTCATTCGGTCACGACCGCAGAGGTCACCATAAACCCCACTCCGGTTAGTAATACATATCAGCGCAGCGGCAAAACCATCGGCTATCTACAATTTACCAATTTTTTTGGTAACGCGGTTGATGAGCTGAACGACCGTTTTGCTGATTTTGCCGCTACCGGCGTTAACGAACTGGTACTTGACCTACGCTATAACGGCGGCGGCAGGCTATCTACCGCCACTCACCTCGCCAGCCTGCTGGGCGGTGATCGTAGCAGCGGCGATGAATTCGCAACACTGCTCTACAACGATAAGCATAGCGACGAGCTCGATTTCACCTTCCGCTTTAGTCAGCCACGCAACTCACTGTCGCTATCGCGCGTTTATGTACTCAGCACTAACGCGACTTGCTCGGCCAGCGAGGCGCTGATTAACGGTTTGCGCGGCGCAGGCTTTAGCAACAGCCCCGCGACCCCGGTTGAAGTGATTGTTATCGGCAATACCAGTTGCGGCAAACCGGTTGGCAGCAACCCACAAAGCTTCTGCGACAAAGTGATGTCGGCCACCACCTTCGAGCTGCGCAACGCGCAAGATCAGGGCGGCTACCACGACGGACTCAACGCAAACTGTGAAGTAGACGATGACCTGAGCCATGCTATGGGCGACAGCAGCGAAGCACAGCTGGCAGCCGCGCTGCACTATATAGATCAGGGCAGCTGCCCGGTCGCAGCCACCGAAAGTAACGCCAATTCAAGCACAAATACCGGCAGTAGCTTGCCATTAGCCCGAAGCACAGGTATCAACCGCTAGACTTCCTCACGCCGCTTATTATTTACATGTCACTAACTACCACGGCCAGAACAAAAACCAACGCCAAAGCACCCTACCTCTGTTTTGTCCCAACGCTGCTATTAGGTTTCAGCCTACTGGGACTGCCAAGCTTATCGGCTGCTCAACAGGAGCCCGGCGGAACGGCAATAGCAGAGACCCTCGCGCCCGTTGCGCAACCCGCTGACGAGCCCACCAACAAACAGAGCGGTGCAGAAAAGGAGCAGCTAGCGAAGCTCGAAGCACAACGAAACGCGGCTGCCGAATCGCTGGCTACACTTAATAGCCTGATCGAAGCCCGCAAGAGCAAAACCGCCACTCTCAATGAACTTAAACGCAAATTAGTTGACCAGCGTGACGAGAGTGAGCAAGCCAAAATGCTTCGTAGCGAGATTGGCAGTACTGAAAATCAAATCACCGGCTTGGTTACCGGAGTATCAGAAGAAGATTATGGTTCCGCCGGAAATCAGGCAGTCGACCTGCAAAGTGAATTACAGCAACTGGTCACGCCCTTTGTAATGATGCTGCGTAGCGCCACCGAAGACGCTCGCCAAATCGACACCCTGCGGCGGCAATTAGCTGTCGCCGACCGGCAAAAATCACTAGCCACCAAAGCCGTTCGAAACATCGAACAGCTGATGAAGGAAACTCCGAAACCTGCAACAAAGACCGACAACCTGAGTCCGGACCAGCTTAAAGCAAGGAACACACAGCGAGAAGTTCATGCTGAGCTGAGTGAAATTCAATCGGTTTGGGAAGAACGACTAACCAACGCTACCGATTTGTATTCGAGCACATCCAAGCTACTGGAAGAGAAGCTTAACCCCAGCGAAGTACGCGTTAAGGGGACTGCTGAGCCCGCCGGATTGTCGTCATTCTTCGTTGGCCGCGGGCTGAGCCTTATTATCGGGATCGGTGCATTTATTGCCGTGTTCGTTGTTTTTCAGGTTATTCGGCGATTAGTAGAAACCATAACCCGGAGAATTATTCGCCGGTCGCAGCGTGATGAAGAAGCCGCTGTAGTTCAGGGGTTTGGTCAGCGCTTACTTTCATTATTTTTTAGTATCGGCAGCATAATCGCTGCTGCCGTTGCGATGTTAGCCACCTTCAACGCCCGCAATGATTGGGTGTTGCTCGGCATTACCCTCATCGGAATGATCGCCGTGGCCTGGTACGTTATCAAGGCGCTTCCATCGCTTATTCAACAACTTGTTATTTACCTGAATATCGGTGCTGTTCAAGAAGGCGAGCGGGTGATGTTTGAAGGTGTGCCATGGCAGGTCCAGCGCTTATCGTTCCAGTCACGCCTGACTAACCCCGACCTTGCCGGTGGTACTTTTACCGTGCCTATCAGCCAATTGGTCGGGCTGCATTCCCGACCAATAGATGCTGATGAAGAGTGGTTCCCCAGCAAAAAAGGTGATTGGGTACAGCTTGAAGAAGGTGTCGGCCAGGTTCTGTACCAAACGCCTTCTATGGTTGAAATTCAGCTCCGCGGGGGTGCCTTGAAACATTTCTCCGGCCCGGAGTATTTCAATCAACCACCCACAAACGTCACACTCGGCACGCGTATCGAAGCCGTGTTTGGAATTTCCTATAAGCATCAGGCAATCGCTACCACCGAGATTCCACGGTTACTGCGTGAATATTTGCGCGAAGGCCTGCTGAAACTCATACCTGAGGAGCATCTACTCAAAGTCGATGTTGAAACCCTCGCAGCAGGTAGTTCGTCAATTGATTACGAAGTGGAGGCTGATATTGCCGGCGCCGTTGCTATGCAATACGAGGAGCTACAGCGAGCGCTGGTGGGGCTCTCGATTGAGGCATGCACTAAATACGGCTGGGAAATTCCGTTCCCACAATTAGTTAT
>CAJQNE010000278.1 GCA_905479545.1 uncultured Gammaproteobacteria bacterium
GTCCGCCGCGGGGCCCTCGTAGAGGCAAGTCACTTCGCCGCCGCCTCGGGCGTCCTCGAACACGACCGTCGCGCTGCCCCCATAGGAGGAGCCTTCGGTCACGGGGAGCGCATCCGGAATGGTGACGCTGGCGACGCCCGCGAGGTCGAGCACACCGTCGCTGCTTCCGCCGGGGCCATAGGTGGCGACGAGGGTCTGCGATGCGTCGGGCTCGTGGTTGTCGTAGTCCTCGACGAGCAGAATGTACGAGTAGCCCGGTGCGCCATCGAGCAGTGCAGCCCCGGTGCTGTCGCCGATCGCCACGCCATTGATGCGGCAGGTGACATTGTTGGGGAGCAGCGTGACCGCGCTCCCGGCCGGGACTTCGTGCTGCCAGGAGCCCAGCGCGCTGGTGGCCGAACCGCTGATGTCACCGATGACGAAGTCACCGTCCTCGTGGTCGAGATCGCGTTGTTGCTCACCCTGCCAACCATCGTTAAAAGTAATTACCTGACGGCTCACGTTAATGCGTTGAGCGTAGTCATTGCTGGGTTCGAACCTCTTGCTAGTTCGGCGGCGGCAGTGGCCGGGGTAAATAATGCCGCTGTCGCCGCGCCTGGCAGTTTTGGCCAGTTGCTTGCGACTGCAATTGCAGTCGAACACCAGTCCCTTAGCGATTAGAGTTTCCATTGCAGCGCGGTAGGCAGCCATTCGGGCCGATTGGTAGATGACCTCGCCGTGCCATTCGAACCCAAAGGCTTCCAGTGTTTTTGGTATAGCGCTGTTCCACTGTGGGTCGCAGCGAGGTCCATCGAGGTCATCAATGCGCAGGTGCCACAAGCCGTTATTGGTGAGGGCCTGCAGGTAGCTAGCGGTGGCCGCGAGCAGTGAGCCGAAATGCAGCGGGCCGGTGGGCGAGGGTGCGAATCGGCCGACGTAGCCGCTGTGAAGTTTCGGCATGTTGCTAATCCGATAGTCCGGCTGCCGACCTGGCTCCGGTACACTGCTATTCACTGATCAATTCCTGTGTAACTCAATGTCGTTTAACCCCGTTGTTTCGCCACGTGCGGCCGCTATTCCACCATTTCATGTAATGGATTTATTGGCTCGTGCCAAGGAACGTGAGGCCGCAGGGCACGATGTTATCCACATGGAGGTTGGTGAGCCCGATTTCCCCACACCTGCGCCTATAGTAGCGGCGGCACAGGCCGCATTGGAAACTCAGCGCCAAAGCTATACCCCGGCCATTGGTTTGCCGGTTCTACGCGGCGCGATTGCAAATTACAGCAGCATAGGCCGCGCTCAGGTAGCTGGGCATAGCGTCGCGGTCACCGGCGGCGCATCTGCGGCTCTGCAACTGGCGCTTACGGCTATTCTCAGCGTTGGTGACGAAGTGCTATTACCTGACCCGGGCTATCCCTGTAACGCGGTAATGGTGAGTGCTTGCGGTGCTAAACCGGTGTCGTTGCCAACGACAATGTCTGCCAATTTTCAGCCAACGGCTGAGTCAGTAGCCGCAGCGTGGCGCGAGGAAACCCGGGCTGTCGTATTGGCATCGCCGGCTAACCCCACCGGCACGGTGATTCCGAACGCGGAATTACTGGCAATTTGCAATGTGGTGGGCGAACGCGGTGGCTGGGTGGTTTTTGACGAAATTTACGGCAAGCTGGTAAGCACGGAGCCGGTGCCGACGCCGTTTGGTATCGTTGATAACTTAATTTGTATTAACAGCTTTTCGAAATATCATGGAATGACCGGGTGGCGACTGGGTTGGTTATTGGCACCAGAGCCGATTATGCCAACAATTGAACGCTTGGCTCAGAACCTGATGTTAGCGCCGTCAACCCTGGCGCAACAGGCTGCTTTAGCGGCATTTTCCGTCGATACACTGGATATTTGCGAGCAGCGCCGCCACATATTTAACCGGCGCCGTGAACAGCTGGTGAGAGAGCTAGCCACACAAGGTTTTAGCGTGCCAGCGCAGCCGGTAGGTGCTTTTTATGTGTGGGCGCAGCTGCCGGCGGAAGTGAGCGATAGCTTCGCGCTAACGCATCGGCTGCTGAACGAAGCAAATGTGGTAGTAACGCCGGGCTGTGATTTTGCCATTGACTCGGCTGACCGCTTTGTTCGGTTTGCCGCAACAACCAGCAGCGCCCGGCTGCGTGAAGGGCTAAAACGTATTACCGCTGCAATGTAGCAGTGGCAAATAGTTATATGGTGTTACGCCGCAACAATTGAGTTTCTGACGCTGGTCAGTGCTTAAGCATTCCCTCAAACATTATGTCCACCACCCCATCGATAAACTCAGCTACGCCTTCTTCGCTTTCCAGGAATTCACTGCTACGTTCGCGGGTAAGGCCGGGTTCCACCAGAATTCTTGCTGCGCCGGTTACCAGCGCCTGAATACTCACTAGTGGTATATCCCGTATGGCATGGTTTGATTTAGCGCTATTAAACGCTTCATCTACCAGGTCAAAGTAAGGGGTCAGGTAGCGGTCGTAGAGAAATTTTCCGCGTTCAGTGGCGGTGTTGTTCTCCTGAAACAGCATCAGCAGAGCGACAGGGTTTTTGGCTGTCAGGTGCAACGCTTCACTAATGTTTCTCCGCAAGTTTTCTGCCGGGTTGTCATTGTCGGTCGAGGCTCTTAGCTGCTCCATCAGCGCTTCGGTTTGCGGGCCCAGGGCTTGCTCTACAGCTTCACGCCACAGTTCGGTTTTTGAGCCGAAATAATGGTGGAACAGGCTATCACTAACGCCTATATCGGCGGCAAGCTTTCGCAGTGAAACACTGTCGTAGCCGCGGGTAGCGAACTGCTGGAACGCTTCGGCCAATAGTTCATCGCGTGAAACTACTACTTCATCTTTCGCTGGTCTGCCGCGACGGCGTGTGGTTTTTTCGTTTTCATCGGTCATTTTCGATGCTCTTTCCCGCAGGTCTTTAGTTATGTGGCAGTGACGTGACTTTGGCGTTTATGTTGCCCGGTTGTTATTGAACATACTACGTCTTGCTCAGCGTTGCGCTGCGAGCAAAATAATAGGAGCGAATAGCCAGGCTCCGCAATTAATTGCGGACTATTTGCACTTAATTTGCACCTTGCTCATTTATATTACGACAAGATGAAGCTGCTTACGTGGTCGTTTATTAAGCAGATGCACGAAAAGCCAATTGTTTAACGGTTTTAACATTGGTCTTCAGCTACGTTGGCTGCTGATAAAGCTTGGCTATCGACCAACTAGTACTTTGGATTTAGCGCCAGCGGGAAAATATCGAGTTCGTCCGTTACATGCCTCGTTATTTTGAATAGTCGCGCGGAATTTTGAACCTGTAGCGGTGCAGAAAGCGCTGCTGAATACCTGGTGTTAGTACCATTAAACTTGAAGTTGTGCGGAAATATTATCCGCTTTACATAAATTCAGCCGACTGAATGCATGCCAGTGTTCCGGCAACTAATTGGGCTGCTGAGACTCACTATTCACGTAGCAATACAGAAAGGTAATCACCATGGAAAAGCGTAACTGGCTGGAGGCGACGATATTCGGTGGCTTGGTCGCACTGGGTTTGGCGGCACTGGGCTACCTACTCGGCGGTAGCCTTATTCAGTTCAAAGAGTATGAGCGTACCGTAAACGTTAAGGGTTTAGCCGAACGGGAGGTTCCCGCTGATATCGCCATATGGCCTATCCGCTTTATCACTGCCGGCAATTCACTGAGTGAGCTGGCCGACGATGTGGATGCTAAAACCACGCAGGTCGTTAGCTTTCTGCAGAACAATGGTTTCAGCGAAGACGAGGTAACCCTGGGTGCGCCCTCGATTATCGATAAGCAAGCACAACAATATGGCGGTAATGACAAGGCACCATTTCGTTATTCAGCCAATCGTGTGATCACTGTCTACACCGGTAAAATTGAATCGGTAAAGCAAGCGCAGAACGAACTGACGGCCTTAGGCAAAGAAGGGATTGCAATTATGGCCGACGACTACGCTTCGAAGGTGCAATATATTTTTAATGGCCTTAGTGAGCTTAAACCGGCGATGGTCGAAGAGGCGACACAAAAGGCCAGGGTGGTTGCGCAGAAATTCGCTGATGATTCGGGGTCTACACTAGGTCGCATAAAAACAGCTCGTCAAGGCCAGTTCAGCATTACCGAAAGGGACAGCAACACACCTGAAATTAAGAAGGTGCGGGTGGTCTCGACGATTGAGTACTATTTATCTGCAAGTGAACTAAGCTCTGCTTAGCTCCAAAGTCTTCTGAGCTTTTGGAGAGTGGGTCGCTAAAACGGGAAGGGCTCTTCCCAATGCCAAGCCAGCCCGACATACACGCCGATTCGCGACTTTTTGTCGACTATCGGGCTGCGGGTAATATTTGAGCCGTACCGCAGCCAGGCGAGTGAGGTATGCAGCCGCCATTGGTCGAAAAGCTGATAGGTTACGATCATTTCGGGAAAGTAGTTCAGCGTGCTGCGGCCTTCATACGCAGCAAAGCCGGCAACCCCTTCGTCAACACCGTAGGCATAGTCCACCGCGTCGGCATTCTGCCAGTTCAGCACCATGCTGGGCTGGAAGCTCCAGCGACCATGGTCGATAGTATAAAAATAGAATATGTCGGCATCCCAGCCATCGCTGGCATCGCCGAGTTCTTTGGAAACACTAATCGCTACGTCACCACGGCCAAATGATTTTGCGGTCAGAAAGTTTAATGCTATTCCATCGCGTAAATCAGGCAGTGCTGCAAGCTCGTCTATATCGTTACGGCTGACATCACCAAAACCCAAGCTACCACTCAGTGCCAATATCCAGCCACCCACGTAGCCAAAGAAGCTGCCCAACCCAACCCGGTCGCCAGCGAAGAACGGGCCATAGTTATATTGCAGCAGCGGCAGAGCATACAGTTCGGTGCTACTGCCGATATAAGGTGA
>CAJQNE010000279.1 GCA_905479545.1 uncultured Gammaproteobacteria bacterium
TATCAGGCAACAGCAGCGGCCTTCGGTCGGTGGTCGAAGGCATGGCTAAGTTCGTTCTCATCAACAAAGCGGTAGCCCACGCCCCAGACAGTGCGAATCCAGAATGGCGCGCTAGCCTCGGTTTCCAGTTTGTTGCGTAGCCGGTTGATATGCGTGTTTACGGTGTGTTCATAACCAGAAAAGCTGCAACCCCAGGCTTGGTTGAGCAAATCGTCACGGCTGAAAGCACGTCCGGGGTGGCGGGCAAATAGCAGTAACAGGCGATACTCTTTATTGGTTAGTTGCAGGTCATTGCCAGCAAGCCACGCGCGATGCTTGCTAGCGTCAATTTTTAGTGGGCCAAAAATGAGGATGTTGTCGCTGTCGGCATTAGGCCGTTCTATAGCGCTGGAGTTGCTGCAGGGGCTCGCAGTCAATTCACTGTCGACAGCGCGGAGTGGCGAAATTGTGGGTTTTGCCTGGTTCTCTGCGTCGGCGCGGCGGAGCAAGGCGCTAATTCGGGCCGTGAGAAGTCCAATGCTGAATGGCTTGGTTACGTAGTCGTCTGCACCTTGTTCGAGGCCGCAAATAATATCTTCCATGCTGGCGCGGCCGCTGAGTAACAGGATAGGCAGCAACGGCTGAGAGTCGCGTAGCCGCTTACAGAGTTCCAGCCCGTTTAATCCGGGAAGTCCGATATCGAGGATCATCAGGTCGTAATGGCGCTGGCCTTGATTGGCACGGGCCAGTGCATTGTTGCCGTTGGTCGCCCAGTCTAACTGGTGGCCGCAATCCCTTAGCTCGCTATCGAGCAGCAGTCCGATTTTGGTGTCGTCTTCAACCAGCAGTATATGAGCGCCTGAATTCATGTCAGTCAGTTCCTATGCGTGGACTCTCTGATAATGACCGGATCGATGAGTAATTCTTTTCATCATTAATTCAGTGCGAAAACCGTGCCACGAATTTCGCGCGAGTGTAGTGCTCAGGTTAACTTTTTTTCTGCGAAAACTTACAGTCGGCTGAGAAAATTTTACCGGTGGCTGAGTGACTTTTAAGTTGTGAAAACAACAAAGCCGATGCACCAGGCACCGGCTTTGTTTTAGCCTTTCGCCATCTGCAAGGTGGCGAAACGGCTAACTACAGCTAGCTTCCTGCCAAGCCTGTAGGTGCGGCCTGGCCCATGCCCGGACCAAACGTAGGTTGTGGAAAGGGGGTTTCCATTTCGATCAGCGTCAGCGTGCCGTCGTTATGAGTGCGGAACGCCGATACGGTGCCTTGTACTGAATTAAGCTGGTAGAGGAAGCCGCTATCGCGGCTTAGTGCCAGGTCGCTGGCACCCATAGCTACATTGTCGTTCATCGCATCTTCACCGCTGGCGACTGCTCGAATAAGGCGAACAATACCGGTGTCGTCGATTTCATAGCTGGAGATACGGCCATCTTCAAAGAAGCTGGTGGCATAGCCTGTTGACTGGTCGTCAGTGGTAACAATCCAGCAGGTGTCAGTTCCGCCGTTTTGCATTGAGGGTCCGCTGCGTAATAGCGGGCCGTTACCCACTGCGTCGTTACCGAATACATAGCTTGCTGCACCACCACGGCCAATACCGGTCGGGCCATCGAACTGCTCGGTAACCAACAGATTGCCATTGCGGCTAAAAGTAAAGCCGAAGGGGCCCTGGCCGGTAGCGTCTACCAGGTCCGGTGCGGCGAGGGTGCCATTGGCATTTACTGCGTAGACCACAATCACGCCTTCGTCGTCGATGCGCTCGTTTGTGTCAACCTGCTGGGCCAGCGCTGCCGGTTTTGCCGCGCGTTCGGTAACCACCAGGAAGTTGCCGTCGGGTGTAAACGAGACCTGCGCACAGCCCGATGCCATCTCGCCACTCAGCGCCCGGGTTGAGCCTGCGATTGGCGTTAGTAAGCCAGCAGCGCTCAAGTTGAAGCCGGTTACACTGGGTGCGTTGCCGGTGGTGCAGTTCGGGATAACGTTGCCGGCAGCGTCGAATAAATCGTCGTTGGTTTCGCCACTATTCAGCACGTACACCAAACCACCATTGGTGGTGATACTGACTGGCTTCTCACCATTAGACGGTTCGAGGTCTGTGCGGGTCAGGCCATTTGAGTCGACGGTGAAAACAGCGATATTATTACTGCCGGGGTTGGCGGCAAGCAGGTACTGCTGGTCGGCGGATGGCTCAATAAGGTTGTTCGGGGCAATTTCGCCGGTGAGTGTCGCCAGTATCAGGCCGTTGGCACTATCTTCAAAGCTGCCGCTGCCGGTACCTCCGGTGGCCATGCGTTGGGCAAAGTCCAATGAACCGTCATCGTTGCGTGCGTAGGCGACGATTTCGTTGGAGTCTCTGGCGTTCGACATGGCAAATACCGCGCCGGCGGTCAGGTCGGCGGGCTGCTGCGCGTCAGAATCGGAACAGCCGGTGAGGCCTAACGCTGCAATGCTGGCCGCGCACAATGCGCCCTGTATATAAATTGATGCTATGTTCATTATCTATCTCCTGTGTTGCTAAGTTTTTCTTAGGGGAAAGATAAGCTAGCAGCCAGCATCTAATTGATTATCACAGAAGTATAACGATTGGATATCGAAATCAGCTCACCCGCTATACTTTCATTAAGTCGCCGGAGTACCCGACCGGATGAGGGTGTGCGAAGGCAGCGGTACTTGTCGTTGCCCATACGCCAGACACGCCTAAAGCCAGTTCAGCAGCGTGAGATAACCTCGCATCATTACCAGCTGTTACCACATCCGGAGAATAGTTCGCCGCCGCTCACCACTGCTTCCGATTCTGGTATCGGAATTGAGAGCGGCAGGGTGCCGAATTACACAAAATTATTTTTCTTTGCGATTAGGCAGCACCCAGTCCGGCCGAACAAAATGGCAGGTGTAACCATTGGGTAGGCGCTCAAGATAATCCTGATGTTCGGCTTCGGCCTCCCAGAAATCGCCGGCAGGCTCTACCTCGGTCACGACTTTCCCGGGCCAAAGGCCCGAGGCGTCAACGTCGGCGATGGTATTGATGGCCTCAGCACGTTGGTCCTCATTAGTGTAGTAAATTGCCGACCGGTAGGAAGGTCCGGTGTCGTTGCCCTGCCGCATCGGCGTCGACGGGTCGTGTATCTGAAAGAAGAACTCCAGTAATTTTCGGTAACTGATCTTTTCCGGATCGAAGGTGATCTCAATTCCCTCGGCATGATTTCCGTGGTTGCGATAGGTCGCGTTTTTAACCTCGCCACCGGTGTAGCCGACGCGAGTAGATTTGACGCCTGTTAGCTTGCGAATGAGATCCTGCATGCCCCAGAAGCATCCACCGGCAAGAACTGCTCGTTCAGTCATTAGTTTGCCTCCACTTGGTCGATAAATTCGCCGTAGCCTGCGGCTTCCATCTCGTCACGTGCAATGAAACGCAAACTCGCCGAGTTGATGCAGTAACGCAATCCGCCGCGATCCGCCGGGCCATCGGTAAAAACGTGGCCCAAATGACTGTCACCATGCTTTGACCGGACTTCGGTGCGGGTCATGCCGAAACCACCATCCCGGTGCTCAGTGACGTGCTCGGTGACGATAGGTTTGGTAAAGCTTGGCCAGCCGCTGCCGGAATCAAATTTGTCCGATGAGGCGAACAGAGGTTCGCCCGAAACGATGTCGACGTAGATACCGGCTTGTTTGTTATCAGTCAGTGCGCCGGTATAGGCAGGTTCTGTGCCGCTTTTCTGCGTAATGCGGAATTGCTCTTCGGTTAGCTTGTCCAGTGCATTCTGGGTTTTAGCGTATTTCATTTCGCAGGTTCTCCTGTGTTGGTTTTATATCTGCTCTGTCCGTCACCTACTCAAAAAGTAGCGTCGCGGGACGCCTTAGGTTTTATTGCCGTTCTGCAGGCTTAAAACTAAGGGGTATAAGTTAGCAGCCTTAAGCGCATGGGAAGTCACATTTGTATAACATTTTGCGACGGAAATAGTTCGCATTCCGTTTAGCCTGGATTTTAATGCCTCCGCCTGTGCGACATTTGTCGCGAATGCTGGCGCTGTAAATTTCAACGTCCCGCCTGCATAGGCTGCGACAAAATCCACAGCCCGAATACGGTAAACGCCACCATTAAGGCCATCAT
>CAJQNE010000280.1 GCA_905479545.1 uncultured Gammaproteobacteria bacterium
TAAAATCACCAAACTCTACGGCCTCGATCCCGAGCTGCAAATGCATCGTCGTGCAATCCAGCGACAGCGGGAAGCCAACATCGATGGCGAGCTACTGGGCTTACCCGCCGAGCAAATCCCACTCGACGACGCCAGCTGCGACACCGTGCTCACCACCTTTACCCTCTGCACCATTCCAGAGGTTGATAAAGCACTGGCAGAAATGCGCCGGGTGCTAAAGCCGGGTGGAAAATTATTATTCTGCGAACACGGCCAAGCACCGGATGCAAATGTGCTGCGTTGGCAAAACCGCTTTCAGCCACTGTGGAAAAAAATCGCCGGCGGCTGCCATTTAAACCGAGCGATTCCCGACTTGCTGACTGACGCCGGCTTTAATGTTGATAGCTTAGAGCAGCGGTATCTAAAGGGCCCCAAGCCTTGGACTTATGTGTATTGGGGAGCTGCCGGCAAGTGATTAAGGTCTGGGGTGATACGCAATCCGGCAACTGCTACAAAGTGCAGTTAATTCTCGAACAAACCGGAATCGATTACCAATGGCAACACATCGATATCATGTCAGGCGAATCACGCAGCGCCGATTTTCTGGCCATGAACCCGAACGGCAAAATACCCGTCGTTCAACTCGATAACGGCGACTTGCTTGCCGAGTCGAACGCGATACTCTGGTATTTCAGCCACAACACCGCGCTGCGCCCCAGCGGCCGCAACGCTGAAACGGCACTGCAGCAATGGATGTTCTTCGAGCAGTACAGCCACGAACCCAATATCGCGACCTCTCGCTACTGGATAAAATATTGCGGAGGCGGACCGGAATACGCTGCAGGGTTAGCAGCAAAGCAGCCTAAGGGCTATGCCGCGCTGGATATACTCGAGCAACACTTTAAGGCTCACGACTATCTGGTAGGCGAGCGATACAGCATCGCCGATATTGCGCTATACGCTTATACTCACGTGGCTGAAGAAGGCGGCTTTAGTCTGGGGAAGTACCCCGGCATTCAGCAGTGGCTAGACCGGGTCGCCGCTCAAAAAAATTACATTCCAATGCACTAGCAACCTCACTAACTCCGTCATTGGCCACGGTACTGCACTACCGCTTACACTTACGCATTCACCCCAAAAAAGGACAACACGATGGCAACCTTACGCTTAGGCGATATAGCCCCCGACTTCACTCAGGACTCAACCACGGGAAAAATCAACTTCCATGATTGGATGGGTGATAGCTGGTGCGTGCTGTTCTCGCACCCTGCCGATTTCACACCGGTATGCACCACCGAACTCGGCGAAGTTTCAAAACTAAAAGAAAGCGAATTCGCCAAACGTGGCTGCAAAGTTATCGCTACCAGCATCGACCCGGTTGCCTCACACAACGACTGGCTCGACGACATTAACCAAACCCAAGGCACCACCGTAAATTACCCGATACTGGCCGACGAAGACCGTACCGTGGCCGAGCTGTACGACATGATCCACCCCAACGCTGCCGCCACCGTAACGGTCCGTTCGGTGTTTATTATCGACAGCAATAAAAAAATCCGCGCCACCATCACCTACCCGCCAAGCACTGGCCGTAATTTTCAGGAAATACTGCGCGTTATTGACTCGCTACAACTAACTGATAACCACAGCGTCGCCACACCGGTGAACTGGGTAGACGGCGACGACTGCGTGATTGTGCCGTCGATTACCGACCCGGCTGAAATAGCCAAAAAATTCCCTAAAGGCCATACAGAAATCCGGCCATACCTGCGAATGACGCCCCAGCCTAACAAATAGGATGTTGGCACTACCGAAATGGCTCTTGCTTATAGGCATTTCTTCGTTTGGCTCGAATGAACTGCGACCTGCGATGATTTTGTAGGTGCGAATTCATTCGCACAGCTCTGCTCTTACGGGAGCGCCTAAATTGTGCGAATAAATTCGCACCCACAACGATTGCAGCTTGCCTAACCTGCGACCTAAGCAGCAGGCACTAAAAAGGCCGCTAGAAAACTAGCGGCCTTTTTTATGCCTGAAGCAAACTACATTTCAGGCCCGGATGGCGCGAGAATCTCACGCTGACCATTGGATTGCATTGGGCTAATAAGGCCCGTCTCCTCCATATTCTCAATTAAGCGGGCCGCGCGGTTATAGCCCACTTTCAAGCGACGCTGCAGGTACGAGATTGATGACTTCCGTGACTCAATAACAATCGCCACCGCCTGATCATAAAGCTCATCCTGCTCGGCATCCTCGGAACCCGGCTCCGGCTTCTCCCCAGGCAGCAGACCACCATCCGCAGGCCCGCTGAGAATCGCCTCAATGTAATTCGACGGACCTCGACTCTTCCAGTCCTCTACCAGCGCATGCACTTCGTGATCGTCAACGAACGCACCGTGTACACGGGTGGGGTATCCAGTGCCTGGCGGCAGATAAAGCATGTCACCCATACCGAGCAACGACTCAGCCCCCATTTGATCGAGAATAGTGCGCGAGTCAATTTTGGATGACACCTGAAAAGCCATACGGGTTGGAACGTTAGCCTTAATCAAACCGGTGATTACGTCCACTGACGGACGCTGGGTGGCCAAAATAAGGTGAATACCCGAAGCACGGGCTTTCTGCGCCAAACGGGCAATGAGCTCTTCAACCTTTTTACCCACCACCATCATCAAATCCGCCAGCTCATCGATCACAATCACGATTTGCGGCAGTTTTTCCAGCGCGGGCGTCTCAGGAATATTACCCTCCCAATCCGTTTCCGCCTTAAAGGTTGGATCCAGCAGCGGCTCGCCAACAATTTCGGCTTCAAGAATTTTCTTGTTACAACCGGCCAGGTTACGCACGCCCATCGCACTCATTAACTGGTAACGACGCTCCATTTCAGCAACCGCCCAACGCAATGCGTTTGCGGCCTCCTTCATGTCGGTTACAACCGGGGTGAGCAGGTGAGGAATGCCGTCGTAAATCGACAGCTCCAGCATCTTAGGGTCAATCAAAATAAACCGCACATCTTCCGGGCCGCTTTTAAACAGCATAGAAACGAGCATCGAGTTCACACCGACAGACTTACCTGAACCGGTAGTACCGGCCACCAGCAGGTGCGGCATTTTAGCCAAATCAGCTACCACCGGGTGGCCACTAATATCGTGACCCAGCCCCATCGTAAGCGGCGACTTCGCTTCAGCGTAAGAACGTGAGCTCAATACATCCGACAACGCCACCATCTCGCGGTTTTGGTTCGGCACCTCCAGGCCAATCACCGACTTACCGGCAATGACCTCAACCACGCGCACGCTGGTCGTCGAAAGACCACGAGCCAAATCCTTCGATAGGTTCGAAATCTGGCTAACCTTGGTACCCGGCGAAAGCTCCAGTTCGAAGCGAGTAATAACCGGCCCGGGGCAAACCGACTGCACCTTCACTTCGATGTTGAAGCTCTGTAATACCGTCTCAACCTGGCGCGACATGTTCTCCAGCGCAGTGGCTGAATACTGATTTTGTAATGGCGGCGGCGGCTCTAACAAGGCAAGCGAAGGCAGTCCCTCAACCCGGTCAGACATATGCTTTCGCGGCTGAGCTTTGCGCTTATCGGGCATCCGCACTTCTACATCCGAGCGCGGAATAACTTTAGCAACCGGCTCTGCCGTAGCAGACAAACCCGACGGCAGGTCCTCTGGCTTGTCCTTAAACATTGCACTAATTTTAGGCATTGCCGCTTTTACCGCACTCGCAGTTTCGCCCACTTTAGCCGACACGGCCTCCCGAGCCGCTGTCGCAGTGCCAGTCATATTTGCGGACATACTCGCTGACGTGCTTGCGGGTGTTGTCGCACTGGCCGGAGTATGAATTTTAACTTTGCTCCGCTCGTCTAACTCAGCCGCTATCGATGCATCACGACGCTGATCACGCCATTCGCTGTATTTTTCAGCGGCACGCTCGTAAGCCAACAATGAGTAGTGCCCTACCCGGTCGACGACCGCCAACCAGGAAACACTACTAAACAACGTCACACCGACCAGAAACGCAGCTAGCAGGAATAATGTCGCGCCGAGGAAATCAAACCCTTCCGCTAACTTGCCACCGAACACCATGCCAACAATGCCGCCCGCGCCATTCGGCAGCACGGCACCGGATACCTGATGGTGCAGCATCGCCAGACTGGAACCGGCAATAATGGTCATTAAGAAACCCAACAACCGCAGTGGCAATGGCAAATAGCCGATTAAAGCTTCGTCATTGAATCCACCGGCACGGGCTTTCAGGTCGCCAGGAGCAACAGGGCCGCGATAAACCAGCCACGCTCCGTACGCCACCATTAGCGGTAACAAGTAGGCGATATAGCCAACCAGGCTAAATAACGCAGCCGCCAGTTGTGCGCCCACCGGCCCACCGGCATTACGCACCGCGTCGTGCGAACCACTATGGGCCCAGCCAGGGTCGCTCACATCAAACGAGCCCAACGCCAGCAGCAAATAAGCGGCCAGCGCTGTCAGGGAAATCAGGCCAGCTTCACGCCAGCCACGAACCCGCCACGAGGCGAGCGGTGCAGACGGAATTCCGGCACTAGTAGGATTTTTTCTCACAGCTTGGCCCACAACTTCACCCCCACTTTCAGTATGTCGCGTAAATATCGGTATTTCATACACTTTATGCTATCAGTGACGCCATGCATTGTCACCAAAAAATGGCTGTTTGGTGGCTTTAAGTTCGCCAACGCACACCGCAGCGCGTCCACCGTGTCTTTTACGCCGTAAAAAACAGCACATTGCCCTATAGATTCACCGCACACGCTTGTAAAATACCGCGCCGGC
>CAJQNE010000281.1 GCA_905479545.1 uncultured Gammaproteobacteria bacterium
CTTGCTGTTCGGCAATAAAAGGAATTTTGGCCGGCTCTAATACCGGTGGGCCCATATCAACTTTCACCTCACCGTTTGCCAGCAGCTCGAGAATAATGCGGCCATTGTCAGTGCCAACCGCTACCGGGTTGCTGGTGGTAAGCCCTTGATCATGCACAAAGCGGGCAAAGCAGCGCGCACCATTGCCGCAGTGTTCTACCTCAGAGCCATTGGCGTTGAAGATGCGGTAATAAAACTCGGTGTCGTTGCTGCGCGGCGGTTCAACCAGCAACAGCTGGTCGCAGCCGACGCCAAAGCGGCGGTCGGCAATCGCAATAACCTGCTCAGCCGTTAGCGACAGCGGCTCACGGGTCGCGTCGAATACGACAAAGTCGTTACCGAGGCCGTGCATTTTGGTAAAAGGGCGGAGGATCATGCGGGGATTATAAGCCATGGCCTCAGCGGCTGCGCTACGAGCTGGCGACAACACGATCGGAGCCGCCAGCTCCGTACTGGCTTTTACGGAAATGGCAGCGGCATTTCGTTGCCGTTGAGCATGAATTTGCCTTTGTTGAAATCCGCCTTGGCGCTATAGCGGGTCGGTTCTTCAATGAACATGCCCTGCGCTACCAACTGGTCAAACATGCTGCGGAACTGACCTTGCATCATCTCGCGGAATTCTGCGGTTTGCTCCGGTGGCATATTGGCCGGCATTCCCTGCGACTGAACCTGCCACATGATATCGAGCAAATCGTTAATCAGCGTCTTGTCGATGGTTACGTTTACTGCCGCAGCTATGGCAACAATAAGCTGCATCGGATCATTTAGCTGCGAAAGATCGCTGCCATCCAGCGCTAACAAGCCATTGGCTTCAGCAGTGCCGTTCTCAGTAGAAAATTGCAGCGTTTCAATATCGAGTTTGGCGTTTCGGATGAGCTCCAGGCCCATCTGCATGGTTTTTTCAGGGTCTTCGCCCAGCGCCCGGAGAGCGGCAGGTGGTTCGCCGGAACCGAGGTTATCGACCATTCCTTCTTTTATGGCCTGGCGCAAAACATCGGCAAACTGATCGGCGATAGTTTTGTTAATACCGCTGACGTTTGCCTTATATTGAATATCTTTTAGTTTGCGGTTGTCGTCGAGTAGTACGGCATCAATTTCCCAGTTCGAAGCAATGGCTAGTGAATCGCCTTTAGTCTCCGTGCCTGAGGTGATACTTAGCCCGCTCAGCGTTACGTTATCCGCTGGCACTTCCTCGCCCATAGCGGTTAAATCGACATTGAATTGGTCAAAGCTGAAGGAGTAGCCACCGAGTGGCACACCTGAAACCAGCTCATCAATTTTGATGTCGCCCGCGACTTTCTTCAGTGCAATCGTCGGCAGCGGTAAGCCCATTGAGTCACCGTAGTTGAGTGAGTACTCGTCGGCGCCAAAAGCAATATCAGTTTGGTTAATTAACAGCACGATGTCGCTGAGGAGTTGGCCTAATTTGCCACTCTCGAGCAGCGCTTTAATGGTTTCGTCCGGCGCGCTACCTTCTTTGAGCAGGTCTTTTAGCAGTTCAACGCCAGCATCCCGCAACCGCAATGCGGCGTCGCGGTCGGCGGCTTTAATGCTGTAATTGGTGAAGCTGTTTTTTGATGAAGTCAGTGCGCTCTGCGTTTCTGCGACGGTGTACTTGACTGCAATATCGATGTTATCGCCGCGGCGATCAGAATTAACCTCATAATGAATGCCGCGGCTGGTGCTGCTCATGTCTATCGGTGGCGAGTCGCCGTCGGTAATGGCTGGCAGCGCCATCACCATGCTCTCAATATCAAACGTACCACTGCTGAGCGGTAATTCGGTGTCAGCGTCAGTCACGGTGGTGTCTGAACGCATATTGGTCATTGTGAACGTTATATCTTCTCCCAACTGAGCCACCAGCTCTGGCCAGCTCACTTTGTTGCTACCGGTAGCACTGCGGGAGGTGCCGCTGCATTCGGCGGCCTGCCAGCTAATTTTGCCTCTGTCTGCCGAGCCGTCGTCAGCCAGTTGCCCGGCCAGGCTTTCCGGAACGGTGGTCGCAAGTGAGCCTGCAGGGAAGTCGCAATTATACTTATAGGTGCCGAAAAAATTGGTGTGGCCGGTTATTTTGGGGTCACTAACATTGGTTTCCAGTTTCTCAAACCTCTTAAGTAGCTCGTTCAGCGGCACGCTGTATTCGGTAACGGCCAGCGCCGGAACGAAGGTCGCGTTATCGTCGCTCAGCGCTGAAAATGGCAGTGGGCCGTGGTGGTTGCTGGTGTTCACCTGCATGGAGAGCGGCCCTGCGGGTTGGTCGCCGGTAGCCGGGAGGTCAAAGGTCGATTTGATGTTAAACACCGACTGGCTGCTAAACCAACCGCGGTTGTAGCTCGCTAGCTCAGCCTTAATCAGCGGGTTCTTTTCTTCCAGCTCAAGCGCAAACTGCTGTTGTGAATGCTTGATATAAAAGCCCGCCGCTAGCGGGCCAAGCAGTAAAACGGCGGCGAGAATTACCGCGGTAACTATTATTTTTTTCATGGGTATCTCTGGTTATTGCTGACACTGAAAAAGTGGCAGCGGCGTCGGGGTGTATTAACAGCATTATCCACCTTATCGCGTCAGTGGGCTGTTGATAATGCTGTAGTTTCCAAGGAACGCTGGCAACCCGCAACCGTTATTGAGTGGCAGCGTCGGCACTGCTTAGGCTGATTTGCAGTTGCTGACAGCGAATTAACCGCGTCCGTTTTTGTCGATTTTTCGGGTTCGCAGGTACTGCTCAACGCAGTGTGGTAAACCCGCGGCAAGGCTCGGGTATAGCAGGCTAACGCCTAACTCTTGTAGCCGGTTGTTTGTTAATCGCTTGGATTCTTTTAAGTAGCCCAGTAATCCGGGCGAGAGCTGGCTGTTAGCTTCGGCCAGTGTGATTTTTGGCGGAGCAGGGAGACCCAAAGCGGCTGCGCAGTCGTCAAAATAATCGGTCATCTTACTCGGGCAGCCGTCGCTGGCGTGGAATATTCCGGTCGAGTTGCCGCTCATGGCCAGTACCGCAATACCGGCTAAGTCATCCGCGTGAATGCGATTGGTATAAGGGCTATCTTCACGCCGAACCATGGGCGTAGCGCTTTGCAGGCGTTTAACCGGTAGCCGGCCGGGGCCGTAAATGCCGGGTACCCGCAGAATGACTAGGGGCACGCCATGGCTGTTGCACCATTGCTGTAATTGCCGTTCGGCATTGGCACGTCGGTGGCCGCGGTCCGATAATGGCGCGACGGGTTGACTCTCATCAATCCATGCGCCGCCGCAGTCGCCATACACGGCAGGGGTTGATATGTAGACGATTTTTCGAGGCGCGGCGGCGGTCATTGTCGCCAGCAAATTAGTGGTACGCGGGTCGGTTTGGCCGGTAGGTGGCGGGGACGCAAAATGAAATAGCTCGGCATTGGCCGTCGGCAAGGCGTTAAGTGTCGGCGGCTCATCCAAATCAAATTCCAGCGCAGGTATTCCGCTGGTTTTGAGTGGTGCCGAATTGCGGGCAACGCCCGTCACCTGCTTATTTCTGGCGATATAGTCACGGGCTACCCGGCTACCAATATCACCACAGCCGATAATCAGTGCCGTCACTGTTGCGTCGCCTCTACTAGAGAGTTTTTGGTCATATTTTGCTCTTCGCGTGCTCCTGTCGGACCCACGTTCGGGTAAGTCGAAGGAGTGAAATCTCTGGTTATAAAAATCTGCAGGCGAAAAATCTGCCCGCTTTCAGTAACAATACCAGCATGACAAGTGAAACTGCGGCAGCCCACCGCGTACAGATAGCTGACACCGAGCACGCCTTTACCGCCGAACCCGGAGAAACTCTGCTGGATGCCGCATTGGGAGAAGGCCTGCATTTACCCTATGGCTGTCGCAGCGGTACTTGTGGGGCCTGCAAGGCTAAACTGATTAGCGGCAAGGTGGCTTACCCTTTCCCTCCACCCGCCCTTGAGGGGGATAGCGAAAACGCATTGCTGTGTCTGGCGACGGCGGCCAGCGATGTTGAAATTGCTGTCCGCGAAATTCGCAGCGCGGTTGATACGCCAGCGCGGTTGTTGCCAGTGCGGGTGGTCGAGAAAACGCTGTTAGCCCACGACGTAATGAAGTTGGCTCTGCAGCTGCCTCGCAGTGAGCGACTGCAATACCTGGCAGGGCAGTACATCGACATCGTGCTGCCGGGCGACA
>CAJQNE010000282.1 GCA_905479545.1 uncultured Gammaproteobacteria bacterium
CGGGTTGCTATTCGATGACCAGGGCAACCCGATGAGCCCTACGCACACGCGCAAGGGGTCGAGGCGATACCGATATTACGTTAGCCAAGCCGTGCTGCAATTTAGGGAAAACGACGTTGGGACAGTAAAGCGAATATCTGCCCAAAAGCTCGAATCAGCGGTGCTAAGAGAAGTTCTGGCTTTATTCAAGAATCCGAAGCGACTGCATCAAGCACTGGGCGAACCTACCCTCGATGCAGGTCTAGCGAGTCAAATATCCAAGTCTGCAAAAATTGCGCACGACGTGTGGGAGACTCAGTCTACGTCCCAAACTATTGCGAGCCTTAAGCAAACTATCGCTCGCGCGACGGTTCAACGCACCGGTGTAACTATCGAATTTATTCGCAGCGGCCTCGCATCTTTTGTGATTGAAGAAAACCGTGAAATCGAAGCTCCTGATGACCACTACGTCGTCGAGATGAAGATGCGATTTAAGACTGCGGGCGTTGAGCCCAGCGCGGTTTTGGCTGAATCCACCACTCCCGTTGCAAGCTCTGTCCGCTCACTTCAACAGGCTGTATTGCGAGGCTTGAGGTGGAATGAACAGCTGCTTAAAGGGGAGGTGTCATCGCTTACTGCGGTAGCCAAGCGCGAGGGAGTGACTCAACCTTACGTGGGACGGTTAGTCCGGCTCGCTACACTGGACATAGATATCCTTGAACGCATAGCTCGAGGCGATGTACCGGCAGGGTTAACATTGGAAGCATTAAAGTGGTATTCCTAACATCACGGAACCCGCGATCAAAATATTAGCGTTAAAGCTGAGAATCCAGCGAGTTCTCTTTTAACAACTTGCGATCATTGCTCAACCTGATCACGACCCTATCCTTATACTCAACCGGGAGCTTGCCAACACCAGTAGAGAGCAGTATCTGGAAATTTTCTGATGCAGGAATTCGCTCAATCTGCCTAAAATTTTTGATCAAATTTTCTCGGTCTATCCCAGCAGTCTCCGGCGTATCAACCAACAGCAAACAGGGAAATGGTATAGATTTTTCTACCCCAAGCTTTAGCAATGTCAGATAGTAAAGAAATCGCTTTGGCACATCGGCGCTAGCTTCCCGATACTCACCATTGTTGATCACGGGTAAGTAGGTATCGGTATCGAGGTGGGCGTCACGACAATCTTCAAGCACAGCTTGCATCATAGCGGCGTAGCTAGTGTCGAAATCCTGAATACGACCAGTTAGTTCTTGGCGAGCAGCGGCGTCCAGCGAAGCCACTTTCGAGCGAGCAGCCTCTACCACGGTTTGGGCAGAATTCAGCTTGCGCTGGTAAGCCGCAAGCTTTTCCTCCAACTTCAATGCCTGCTCCAACTCGCCAATTTGGTCACGCACATCTATCAGCGTATCTTGAACCTGTTCCAAATGCTCTCCAGGTGACCACGCCTCGCTGGCCTGATCAGCCGCATCAACAAACTTTCCACGCAGGCGTTGTACATTATCAGTCACAGCCGTTAACTCACGTGCGACATCCTCAATATCAATTCGGATATCCTCCCCCGCCTGACTCAATGTCTGCAAGGACTTCGTTTTCGAAGAAAGAATCTCTAGATATTCATTCGCTGAATAGAAAAACCTTTGATACTGCTGCTCATCGATTAAAGATCCGCATACACATTTCCCGGCAGGACGCTCAACGGTGCCAAGGCAGTAGGGACAGGTATCGGCAGAAAATAACTTTAACTGCTCATGAGTAAAAATTATTTTCTCAATCCGGCTTATATCATCACGGAGAACAGACAAAACCTCTCCTAAACGGGCTCTCTCGCTATATAGCTCACTAAGCCGCGTATCCAGACTACTTCTGCGCTGCAGTGCTATTTCAAACTCCCGCTTAGACACCTCGACACCAGCCACAACCTCGCTACTACGAATCCCCTCACTCAGTAGTGCAGCCCGCTCTGCAGTCAACTTGAAAACTTGCTCGTTAAGTTCAGCTAGTTTCGCTCTTAAATGCACACTATTTACTACATCTTGAATACCATTCTCTCGAGACATGTGAGTAACTATGTCGCTATATTCTTTAACAACAAGCTTGGCTGCTTCCCAGTCTCGCTCAGCTTTTTTCAATTCAGCCATGGCCACGTACAGTGACGAAAGGGTTTTTCCAACGAGAATTTGGAATATCGCTCGCCTGACCTCAAGCGAGTCTGAAACAAAGTTCGAGCTAAGGTCTGCGGGCTTGAATATTCCATGAGGGTCCGGGCTTTGGTTATGAAAAATCAACCTGGACAAGTCAGAAAAGCTTAGTTTGAACGTACGGCTCCCCTGCGTAATATCAACAACAGGAATGTCTAGCTTTTCTAGCAACCAGTCCGAAAATGTTAGCTGATCGCCTCGACGAAAAACCGGATATGTTTTAACCAACTCGGATTCATCTGCAATTGATTTTACTGCAATCGAATTGTTACCAATCCGACGAACCACACTGTACGGTTTTTGATTTACATAAATGGTCAAACTTACTAAGTTATTTGTATCGCCCACAATCTCCTTGTGAGCATTGTTAGAATTACTATCAAACTCAGGCACACGGCCACCTAAGCCAAAATATATCAGATTGAAGAAAGTAGACTTTCCGCTGCCATTCGGTCCCTCAATAACCGATAGCCCTTGATCGAATTTTGGAGAAATAAATCGGTAGTTGTCGCCTAAGTACTGTACTTGGCGAATAGCTAGAGTACCCACGCGCGGACTCCTCGATTGACATAAACACGATCTACAAATGTCTCCATTGTTAAAGTGCTTATCCTAGGCACTAGACCTCTAAGAGATTTCGCATTTTTCCGTTCCAGATCAAATAATTCGTTATTAAAGAAATCAGCGCTTATCGAATCGTAATTCAAGGCCACATCGACCGACCCACGGTTTGCGGTAGACGGAGTCGCGGTAATCAAGCTGCGCTGATCCATAGACAAAAGTAGCTTGTATATCTCCCGCTTCAACGACTCCCCCTTAGAGAAAGCAGCGAAGAGCAGCTCTCTATCAACAGCATTCTCAACTTCCTTATTCTGGCTACGGTCAAGGATACTTAGCAGACGAGAATCAGATACGAACTGAATAACGTGAGCTAACTTGCGATGATCCCGAAACATTGACCCACGAGGCGGAAAAATACGCAGCGCCAAAAGAATGCTATAACTAAGAAAATAAAAATCCTCACCCACTAAGTGATTTAGCCTGCGCAGGTCTTCTACTTTATTTTCAGGCATTATCAAATGCCAAGTAACAGTCATCAAATAAGGTCAATACAGCACCACGAATAGCTTCTTCGTCCGCTATTTGATATGTCCATGTAGATGACAGGTCACTCATTCTCATCACAGAAGCGTTTACTAATGCTGTTAGACAATCATCCACTTCAACGTCAGACATCGCCGACTCCATGACCGAGGACAGCTGCTCAAGCTCATCTTGGCACGCGTTTAGCACTCTAAGCTGCAGAGACACATACTCTTTCCCATATGCGTCTTTTTCGTGTCTTGCCAAAGCGATTTTTCGAGCAAGTCGCGACAACCGTTGCATTGGGTAGTTAGGCGCAACCGCTAACACTTTGTCCGAAAGGTTACGCTTATCCGTAACAGGCTCATGCTCCCATTCACGATGAGCAGGGTCGATTCTATCCTCACGTTGCTGAGCGAGAATTTCCAGGAAAATATTCTTGATATCGGCGGGCCCAACTATCCGCTCAACAGCGCTACTAGAGTGTGAACGTTTTTCAAGAAGGTCAGTGATGGCAGCGAGCAGGTAGATTTCTAATCCCTCATGCCGGTGGTCAAAATACGGACTTTCGCGAACAACACCCAATGCCTCGCTTTCGATTTCGTCGTTACTCTGCTGCCCGAAGGTCCATTCAATTTTTTCTAAAAAAGACCGAAAAACTGGGATAGACCATGTAGAGAAGGGCGGGGAAATCGCCTCACCTTTGGCACGACCGGTGTATTGCGCCACGTACTCGTTCTCTATCAATCGTTTAGCCACCGCCACTTCCACATCAGATAGTCGCGTACCTTCTGCAAGCTTTCCCAGTATCTGAAAACTGGAACCAGCATGCAGAAGATCGGCCTCAGTAAGAATACTGCTTGTTTTCTTCGACAGATACCGGTTCGTCACCACTCAGTATTGCGCTATCTTCAATAAACTCCAAAGCACAATACGTCTGTGCCTTCGGCTGCTCGGCAATTTGATTCAGTAGCCGTATAGCTGCGCGCAGTTTTTGGAACCGGAAACCTTTGGTCTTATCACCAGCTTCTCGAGAAATCGGCGCGAGCACAGTCGCACTCATTGTTTGTGAGTCAGACAAACGTACATCGTTGGCAACCTTGCACTGAAAGTGACTCCGCGATTTTGGAAAAAAAGCAATAGAAAATCCGAGTAGACCGCTATCCGACGTCGCTGTAGGCGGTTCCCCACCTCCCCATTGTGCGGGTTGGCCAACTCAGTTGTGCATTGATCGTTAATCTACGCTACCAACTAGATAACAAGCAACGACACCGCTCTACTGATTCCAAAGCGACCATAGTCCTTATACAAACTGAATTTGAGTTCGGAGCATGCTCAGGGAGGTAATAAACATCTGTTGGCCAACAGCCTTCGTGCAGGTAGGTCCGGCACGACACTCTTCGAAAGAGTAGATTTTTTGGAATTGGATAACGAATTTCACCGCAAGAAGTTTGAGCGGTGAACTCTTGAGCACTAGGTTGAGTCAAACTGACTTAGAGCGCTGTAGAGATAGCAACAACTCTGACCATGCAATATCGCGGCAAGGCATTAAGATCGCTGCTGCGGAGACTAATAACTCAACGCAAAGCTTTTGATTTATAAAGTAAATAGTGTCCCGGCATCAAACCAGACTACCGGAGCACAGACTATATGGCGGAGAGAGAGGGATTCGAACCCTCGATACGAATTAACGTATACACGCTTTCCAGGCGTGCGCCTTCAGCCGCTCAGCCACCTCTCCGCAGGCCTGCTAATGGCTTACGCTTTAGCAGGGGCGGCGATTCTAGGCAGATTATCCGGGCAACACAAACGGTGTTGTTTACGTAGCAATATAACTGCCCATAAAAAAGCCCCGAAACCAGCAGGCGGCGGGGCTTTTAGAGCTCATTCAGGCTAGCCCTAAATTTCGTTTATCTCTGAGCGACGACGCAGTTCTTGCAAGGAACGGCGGTCGCGCTTCACCTCAACAGTAGGCAGTGCGGGTGGCGCAGCGACGCAGGTTTTTTCGCCATCGGCGGAGCCTGCTGGTTTGTAAGCCAGGCGCTCTTCGCCAGGAATGGCCATGGCTTTATCCTGTGGCGGTTGGCTCAGGCCAGCTGGCACAATCAAATCAGGCAGGCGCTCGGTTTGGGCGTACGCCGGATTAGTCTGGCAGCGACGGCTGCCACTGCAAGCGGTTAACGCCAGCGCTAATACAGCAAAGCCCGCGATGCGGAATGTAGTTTGCGTAATGTTCTTCATAAAAATAATCTTACAGCAGTTGTTGCTAAGACCCGACTACGAGGTAGTGAGTTCAATGCCCGCGGCAGCTAGTGCATCGCGAACTTCAGCGTGATATTCATCAGCTAGCTTGGTGAGCGGTAAGCGCAGCATATGCCCACAACGCCCCATTTCTGCCAACGCCCATTTCACCGGAATCGGGTTACTCTCACAAAATAATGATTTACCCAACGGCTGCAACGTCGCATCAATTTTTGCAGCCGCAGCCCGGTCACCCGCCAGCGCTGCTGCGCAAAGCTGCGCCATGGCAGCCGGCGCTACATTAGCCGTTACGGAAATATTGGCCTTCGCACCACCGAGAATGTACTCCATCGCCGTAGCGTCATCACCAGAATACACATCAAAATCAGCAGGACAGCTGTCGATGAGCTGAGCCAGTCGCGGCATTTCGGCCGTCGCTTCTTTTATGCCAACGATATTGTCGATAGGCGCAAGACGGGCAACCGTTTCCGGCTTCATATCGCAACTGGTGCGGCCCGGAACGTTATAGAGAATTTGCGGCAAATCGCAGGCTTCGGCGACCGTTTTATAGTGCAGGTACAAGCCTTCCTGAGTTGGCTTATTGTAATACGGAGTTACCAGTAATGCCGCTGATGCACCGACGCTTTGCGCGGCACGGGTTAACTCAATCGCTTCCGAGGTGGCATTGGAGCCAGTGCCGGCGATAACCGGAATACGGCCCGCTGAGTACTCAACCGTCAGGCCAATCACATCGGTGTGCTCGTGGTGATCCAGCGTTGCCGCCTCACCGGTGGTGCCAACCGAAATTATCGCGCTCGTGCCACTTTCAATGTGCCATTCCACCAGTTGTTTTAAGGCGTCACGGTCCACACTGCCATCGGCCATCATTGGCGTAACCAGAGCTACCATACTGCCAGTAAACATAATTTTCTCCGCGCAGCTGAGCTGCCTTAAACGTTGGTGGAAGCCGCGCATAGTACGTTAGCGAGCGAGCTAAAACCATGCTTGTAAGCGCTCAGGCTCAGCTACTTGTTACTCCACAACCTTCAGCCTTGCTACACTCCCGCGACTTTCTTCACAAAACTGAGACAGCGCGGGTATGGCTGCAAATAAAACACAATCGCTCATTATCTCCGCCATTGGCGACGACAAGCCTGGCCTGGTTGAAAAACTATCCGAGCTGGTAATGGACACAGGCTGCTCAATACTCGACAGCCGCATGGTTTCATTGGGCGGCGAATTTGCAGTAATTATGATGGTTACCGGCCCGTGGAACGCGCTGGCTAAGCTTGAGCAAAAACTACCGGATGCAGAAAAGCGCCTAAGCCTCACTCTGGCGATTAAGCGCACCGACAAACCTGAACCGGCGCAAAACCTACTCCCCTATGCCGTAGAAGTGGTGGCGCTGGATCAGCCCGGCATCGTCTACAATCTCGCTAACTTCTTTGCTAGCCGCGACATCAACATTTCAGAAGTAGCCACCACCAGCTACGCCGCGCCGCACACCGGCACGCCAATGTTTGCGGCCAATATGCATGTACATATTCCGGCGGAAATGAAAGTGGCCAATATTCGCGAAGAATTTATGCTGTTCTGCGACGGCATGAATTTGGATGCCGTGATTGAGCCTGCAAAATAACAACGGTGGCTAAGGGTCGTGTCGGTTAGTTACCGTATACCACCCCTCCCCTCAGTCCTCTTCCAGAGGCAGCGGAGATTCAGACGCGTTAACGCTGTTAGGGAGTAAACCCGTCACCTACCCCCTCCTTCCGGGCGAGGGCTGAGGTGAGAGCAGCGCCCACCAACTACAAAGCCTCCAGCAACAATTACAACAAGCAAAGTTTTCGCTACGCTTAAACGAAGCAATCAAACACCGAGGAATCACCATGACTACCGAAATAGGCAAACCCGCTCCCGACTTCAGCGTTGAAGCAACCGGCGACCAAACCATTGCGCTTGGCGATCTGCGTGGCAGAAATCTGGTGCTGTATTTCTATCCGAAAGACAGCACTCCGGGCTGCACATTGCAGGGGCAAGGTTTCCGCGACGAACACAACGAGTTTGGTGAAAACAACACCATGATTCTCGGCGTTTCCAGAGACGGCCTCAGAGCCCATGCCAACTTTCGCGCCAAACATGAATTCCCGTTTGATCTGCTTTCAGATCGCGACGAAACGCTGTGCCAGGCCTACGACGTGATTAAAGAAAAGAAAATGTACGGCAAAACACATATGGGCATTGAGCGCAGCACCTTCCTTATCGACGCCAAAGGCGTGCTGCGCAAAGAGTGGCGCAAGGTGAAGGTTAAAGGCCACGTAGCCGAAGTATTGGCGGCGGCAAAAGAACTGTAAAAAAGCAATAAAATCAATCGAGTGGCGACCCGCCTTAACCTGCGCGTCGCCACTTTTACGTTTCGGGACTTGCGCAGCGGGCAATTACTGGTAAGAACGTTGTAGGTATAGGGGCAAGGCACAAGCCGCCGCCCTAACTACCGACAGCGGAGCGTCAATGACCGAAGCCAGCAGCAGCACCCCGAAAACAAAAAAAACCTCTCGCAAAGCTACTGGCTCAAAGCCAGCAAACAAGCAAAGCAAGTCAAAAGCTGCTGCCGCCAAGGCCGCCCTCAAAACACCTCCCGGCAAACGAATATTCGTTCTCGACACCAATGTGTTGATGCACGACCCCACCGCACTTTTCCGCTTCGAAGAACACGACGTACACCTACCAATGATGGTGCTCGAAGAACTCGACGCCGGCAAAAAAGGCATGACGGAAGTGGCGCGCAACGTGCGCCAGGTGTCGCGCTTTATCGATGCCATGCTGACCGACGGCGTCGACATTCGCCAGGGCCTGCCGCTTAACGCCAATGTAATGCTGGGTGACGGTTTCGCTCGCAGCAGAACCACGGACGAGCAAGCGCCGAGCTGCGAAGGCCGGCTGTTTTTTCAATCCGAGCCGAACCACACCAAAAAATCAGCCGAGCTCACGGAGAAAATTGCTGACAATAAAATTCTTGCTTACGCCCACTACCTGCAAGATGCCCACCCGACGCGGGCCGTCACGGTCGTTTCCAAAGATATTAATCTCCGTATTAAAGCTTCGGTGCTGGAAATCAATACCGAGGATTATCGCAACGACCGCGTCATTGAAGACGTTGACCTGTTATTCAGCGGTGAAACTGAGCTGCCTTTCTCGGTATGGGAAGAACAAGGCGATTCGCTGGAAGCCTGGCAAAAAGATGGTGACCATTTTTATAAATTTTCCGGCGAAGCGGCGGCCGATTGGCAGCCCCGGCAGTGCATCACACTGGCGACTGATCCCGATGGCGAATCAGCGATAGAAACCACGGTAGTCGGTATAAAAAATGGCGTTGCAACGCTGCGGGTGGTCGATGATTTTCGCGACACCCACTCCGTATGGGGCGTCAATGCACGCAACGCCGAGCAAAATTACGCGTTAAATTTACTGCTCGATCCAGACGTCGACTTTGTCACGCTGGTAGGCCAGGCCGGTACCGGTAAAACCTTATTAACGCTTGCCGCCGCTTTGGCACAAACGCTGGATGAAAAACGCTATCGTGAAATTATTATGACCCGCGTTACCGTGCCGCTGGCCGACGACATCGGCTTTCTGCCGGGCACCGAAGAAGAAAAAATGACGCCGTGGATGGGGGCGCTAATGGATAACCTCGAAGTGCTTACCGAAGGCGGAGAAGGCGGCACCTGGGGTCAAAAAGCTTCACAAGATATTATCGGCAACCGCATTAAAGTGCGCTCCGTTAACTTCATGCGCGGCCGCACCTTTCTTAACCGCTTCATTATCGTCGACGAGGCCCAGAACCTTACGCCGAAGCAAATGAAAGCCCTGATCACCCGGGCCGGCCCCGGCACAAAAATGGTCTGTTTAGGTAACGTCGCGCAGATTGATACGCCCTACCTCACCGAGACAACGTCCGGCCTTACCTATGTCGTCAATAACTTCCGGCCCTGGGAGCACAGCGCCCACATTACGCTGAAGCGTGGTGAGCGTTCGCGGTTAGCAGATTATGCCAACGGGGCGTTGTAAGCGCTGAATCGTTTATAGCGGGGTACTCAATTGTGTTTAATTTTGATCTTAATCCGGACCTGGTGCTCTATCATTTTTTTCAATTGGGTATCGCGTTTTTACTGGCACTACCAACGGCGCTTAACCGCGAAAAGCACGATCGTGGTGCCGGGTTAAGAACCTTCCCGTTAGTCACCATCGCATCGTGTGCTTTTATGCTGGTGGGGATGGACGTGTATGAAGACCCGGAACCTCAGGCGCGGATAATGTACGCCATTATTACTGGCATGGGCTTTATCGGCGGCGGTGCAGTTTTCAAAAGTGGTGGGCACGTTAATGGTACCGCTACGGCCGCCGGACTCTGGAACACCGGTGCTATCGGTATATCTGTGGCTTACAGCCGCTATGAAATTGCCGTCGTGCTCTCTGCAATGGGTTTCTTCATTTTTCAGTCTTCCAAAGTAGTGAAAGACACGAACGGGAAGGACAACTCGGACGCTAACTGATTAGCACCGCCACGGGTTGCTTCATCAGGACGAAACAAGGCAGCAAAAAAGGGCTGCAAGTCTCCTCACAGCCCTTTTCTCATCGCAAATTAAGGTCGGCAAACGGCAGTGCGGCCAATAGGCTTATACCCTCCGCCGAGCGAACCAATATGCAGTCTGAATCAGCTAATGCCCGCCGCCTTCTCCAGCTCCTCCAACGCAGCGATAGTATGCGGAACCAGCTTCTGTACATTCGGTAGCGAACGAGCGCAGGCGATGTACACAAAGCTAATACGATCCGCATAGGTGAACTGGGTAATGTTCAACGCTTGCCCCTGCATAATGAACGAAATGGGCGTAATGCTAAGCACCTCAGCCCCATTCAGGTAGCGCCTCTCAGCCGGGCCGGGAACATTAGACACTACTACGTTCGACATTGGCCGACGGCGGCGGTTACCGATGCCGGTAATCTGGCCAATGGTGAACGGCAGCGTCACCAAGCCGGCGTAAGCCGTAATCTGCTCTTTGTTCATCGACCGGAGCATATTTTTGCCCGCCGTCATAGAGCCGCGCACGGCTTTAAATCGCTTCAGTGCATCAGGCTCATTACTACCTAACCAGGAGAGAATGACCCCGATAGCGTTGCCGCCCGCATCGTCCCCGGCCGGGCGAATGGAAACAGGCACCTGAGCAACCAACGATTGTTCCGGCAGCGCACCCTGCTCCAACAAATAGCCCCGCAATGCCGCCCCGCACATCGCCATCACCACGTCATTTAACGTGCCATCCAGCGCTTTGCCAACATTTTTTAACCTTGCGGTTTCAAACTCGATAATGCTCACCCGACGCTGCGGGCCTACCGGCACATTTAACTGAGTTTCGGGTGCTGAGTAAGGCGCGACCAGCCCACCTTCCGAGCTCTTACTGCCCTTCATGGTTTGCCAGGTAGCGCTGGCGACACCGGCCATCGCTTTAGCCGGGTTAGTCAACTGCTGCATCAGGCCCGGGGTAGCCGGTGCTGCCGTTTCGCTGTCATCACGCTTTTTCTTCTTCGGTAGCGGCATGGCCCACAGCGGCTTAAACTTCGGATCAACCTTGGGTTTCGTGCTGGTCCAGCGCTGAATCATGCGCGAGCCGGCCACACCATCCACCAATGCGTGGTGCATCTTCGAATAAATGGCGAAGCAGTCGTTTTCCAGCCCTTCAATAAGATGGATTTCCCACATCGGCCGACTGTGATCCAGCGGGATACTATGCAACCGCGAAATCAGTACCGCTAACTCGCGCTCAGTGCCGGGGTACGGCAAGGCCGAATGCCGCATGTGATAATCAATATCGACATTGTCGTCAATATCCCAGCTCGGTAATGGGCTGCCGATGCTGCGCTTCGCCAGAACTTTGTTGAATGGCGGCTGGTCAATCGGGAACTCGCGGAAAGACTTGACGATGTCAGCCACATAAGACTTTCCGGCACCTTTCGGCAGCTTGAGCCGCACCAGTGAACCCACATGGTTAGGAGTATTGTCGCTTTCGGTTACCAGAAAAAAGGAGTCGCCTATAGGCATTGGTTTAGACATCGCACATCACCTCATTTGAATTTAATAAAAAGGCGCAACGCGCCATGCCGAGTTATCGCCTCGGCTGCGGGCAGTTTACACAACAGCTGCGCTGTGTCGCACTTGTACTAATTAATACGACTCCTTCGCTGATAAAATAGTCGGCATTATCTAGTCCCAACAAAAAGCTGGTCGCAGCCATGGGCAGCTCCTACACCAACAATCTTGTAGGGGCTGCCCATGGCTGCGACCCGCCCCAACGCGATGCCGCCACGCCAATAAAAGAAAACAGCTGAACGTAAGCGAAAGGCTGATTACAGCTAACCCCATAGGCCGTAGCATCTATTGGTCGCAGCCGTGGGCAGCTCCTACACCTGTTAACCCTGTAGGAGCTGCCCACGGCTGCGACCCACAAAACACAAACCAAGCTCCCGAAGGCTCGAACCCGTGAATACAAACCTACCTCGCCCCGGCCACGCCAAGCTACGTGCCGGCCGGTGGTCACAGGCCGGGCAGGTTTACCACATTACCGCCACCACTCAACAACGCGAACCGTGGTTTTCCAACCCCGACGCCGCGCAAGCTGCCGCGAATACTTTCCGCAGCAAAGTGCTATTGCGCGATTCGAAACTACTGGCTTGGGTACTGATGCCCGATCACGCCCACTGGCTCTTGCAAGTAGGCGAAAACGACCGACTAAGTGATTGCATGGAGAGACTCAAATCAGCCAGCAGCCGGGCGGCCAACAAGGCACTCGATCGCCATGGTGCGATTTGGAGCCAGGCCTTTCATGATCACGCTATACGTCAGGAAGAAGATGTTAAATCTGTAGCGCGATATATCGTCGCTAATCCACTGCGTGCGGGGTTAGTCAGCAAGATAGACGATTATGCATATTGGGATGCCATATGGATTGAGCGTGATGGGACAGGGCTTGGGTAACCTTCGACACATGACCGTAGCCACCATCGGTCGCAGCCATGGGCAGCTCCTACATCTAACGACCTTGTAGGAGCTGCCCATGGCTGCGACCCGATAAAACAACAAGCGAAAGCCTAATGGTTTGCTAGCTTCTTACCACATCGCCCAAAACTGCAAACCGGCAATTATCACCACCATCACCGCCCAAAGCTCATACTCACTATTCGCCCACCATTGCTTACCGCTCCAACCGGCTTTAAGTCGCGGAGCAGCCTTCGGCCCAATCGGCGCGGTACGCTGGCAGTAACCGGGCCATTGCTCCGGAAATAATTCGGCGAGTATCCGCTCTTCATTACGCAAAGTCGGCAGGTAAAGCCCTGCAGCGATGAGCGTGCTGATCGCAGCGAAAACAGGACTGCAAGCCAGTCCCAAGCCAATTATCGTTAATGCGCTGCCGACATATAACGGGTGGCGACTCAGCGAATAAGGCCCGGT
>CAJQNE010000283.1 GCA_905479545.1 uncultured Gammaproteobacteria bacterium
GCAGCGGATGGTTTCTACTTCGTCATCAAACAAATCGATGCGAAACGGTCGCTCGGCACCCATCGGGTAGAGGTCAATCAGGCCACCGCGGACGGTGAATTCGCCGTGTTCTATTACCTGATCAACAAAGCTGTAACCGGCTTGTTGGAAACGACTTCGCAGCGCTTCCAAATCAACGGTATCGCCGACTTTGAGCAAAAAGGTCGATGAAGCGACAAAGTCGGTAGGTGGCAGTTTTTGCAGCAGGGTGTTCAGCGATACCAGCAGAATGCCACGATGCAGTGTCGGCAATTGATACAGCGCGGTTAGCCGCTGGGAAATAATGTCCTGATGTGGTGAAAATACGTCGTAGGGTAGTGTTTCCAAGTCCGGGAAGTGCACCTGCGGTACGTCGCCATGGAAGAACGGCAGCGATTGCTCAAATCGCCAGGCTTGTTGTTCGTCGTTGCAAATTACTACCGTTAAGCCGCTGTGTTCGGCGGCTGCATTGGCTATTGCCAGCGCGTCGGCACTGCCATAAAGCTGTCCCCAGTTTCTCTGGTGTGGCGCTTTGGGTGGCTTAGGCGGGTTAAAAATCGTATTTGGCATGAAGGCAGGTTTGTTGCGACGGGTTGAGCGAGCGGGCGCGGATTATGCCATCGCTTGCCGTACCATTGGAGGCAGATTTATGAATTCAGTGGTGCGAATGGTTTGAGCGAACAATCAATCACTATGCGGCCCATCGGGCATATTGAAAGTCCCTTGCAGGATAAGCTGCTCGTGCCACGCCAGCCGGGGCTCGCGCCCTCGCTGCATTGCAGGCTGCGGCTATTGCCGGAGTTTGCCCGCGAAGAAGCCTGGCGCGGTATTGAGGGCTTCAGCCATTTGTGGCTGTTGTGGAATAGCCACAAAACCGAGGGTTGGTCACCGACGGTGCGGCCGCCGCGTTTGGGTGGCAATAAGCGGGTCGGGGTATTCGCCAGCCGCTCAACGCATCGGCCCAACCCGCTGGCGTTATCGGTAGTGAAGCTGTTGGCGGTCGAAACAGATAGTTTGTTATTGCAAGGTGCCGACTTACTCGATGGCACGCCGGTATTCGATGTGAAACCATATTTGCCGTACTCAGATGCTGTTGCAGAAAGCGTTGGTGGCTATGCGCCGGAGCAGCCAGAGCTATTAGCAGTGAGGTTTGACGATGGTGCTGAGGCTTGGTTAACGACTCAGCCCGTAGGACGGCGACAACAAATCATCGAGCTACTGCAGCAGGACCCCCGACCGGGGTATCGGCGCGGTGCTGCACAGCCAGAGAAAACTTATGCCGCAAAGTTTGCCGGATTGGATTTATGCTGGCGGGTAGATGAGCAGGGTGTTGAAGTTCTGCCACCACGACAGCCGCAGAAATCATAAAAAAGGCCCTCAAAGTTATAGAGGGCCTTTTACACTTCTTGAGTAAGTAGCCTTAAAGGTTACTCAGCAGAAGAAGGTTTGGTTTCAACCTGCTTTAGTGGCGCTGCTGGCTTTTTCGCCGCTGGCTTGGCTTCTGCTTTTGGTTGCTCGGCCTGCTTTGGCTTTTCCGCCGGTTTATTTTCTTTTGGCGTTTCAGCTTTGGGCTTTGGTGCTGGCTTGGCCTGTGGTTTGGTCTCAACCTGCTTCAGCGGCATTTCTTGCTGGCTGATGGCCGCGGGTTTAGGGCTGGCCTTGGGTGCTGGCTTAGCAGCAGCGGGCACCGGAACTTTTTCCACCGGAGTCGGTTTTTCAGCTTGTGGCTTGGCCGCTTTGGGTTCAGCTTTAGGCGAGTCGGCCTTCGGCTTCGCTACCTCAGCGGGCTTGCTGGCAGGCTTGTCAGCTGCTGTGTTGTGAGCTTGTGGCTTGGCTGCAGGCTTGTCATTAGCAGGTTTTGATTCGCTCTGTTTATTCGCCGGGGCTTGATGTGGCTTGTCGCCACGCGGAGCATCGTTGTTCGACGGGTTGTCGCGCTGATTATCCTTGGGGTGATTGTTTTGACGCTGCGGCTTGGTATCGCGATTCGTATTGTCGTTGTTGCCGGAGCTGTCCTGAGCGTTGTCAGGCTTGGCCTGTTTGTTTTGGCCATCGCTCTGGTTCTCGCCTTGGCCTTCACCCGGCCGATTACGACGACGGCCACCACGGCGACCGCGACGGTTCCGGTTGCGACGTGGTGAATCATCGTCGTTGCCAGTTGCCGGTCCGTTGTTGTTATTTTCTGGTCCGGTGTTCGCGACCGCTGCAGAGCCAACAGCTGCGGTCGCGACTACTGCTGCTTCGGCGTCTGGCTTGTTGTTAGCCGGGCCATTGTTCGAATCAGCCGCCTTGTTTCTGGCATTGCGTTCCGCCGGAGTCTGGGTGTTTTGCTGATTGCCTGATTGATTGCCAGACTCAGCGGCATTGTTATTTCTGCCATCAGCATTGCGATTGTTGTTCTGGTTGCGGTCGCCACGCTGGTTTTGCTGGCGCTTATTTTGGCCTTGGGACTTGTTCTGCTGTTTATTAGCATTGTCGCCTTTGCCTTGTTGGTCACCGCGGTTGTCATTTGGCTTGTTACGGCCATCTTGTTTCTTGGCTTTGCCTTGCTTCTGGTTGGCAGTGCCTTTTTGCTGTGACTTATTACCACGACCGCCACGCTCGTTCTTATCATTCCGGTCATCGCGACCACCGCGGCCTTTGGTCTGCTGGTTACGACCGCCGCGTTGGCTATTATTGCCAGAGTTGTTCCGGTTGTTGTCGTTACGGCCTTTACCGCGGCCCTGGTCTTTACCCTGACGCTTGTCTTGGCCCTTAGTATTTTGCTTTTTAGCTTCAGCACGCGCTTCCGGCGAGCCAAGGAAGAACGCAACAATAGCGGCCCACACACTGCGAGTCCGCGGTGCCAGGTTCAGGCTTGGCCCTTCGGCGGCCGGAGTCGGTGCTGGAGCGACCTGAGGGGCAGGAGTAACGACGGTAGACGGCGTTACCGCAGCCACCGGAGGTGGCGGCAGAATAGGTTGCTTGGTTTGCTTCAGGTCGGGAATTTCTTCCAGCGCTTTTTCAGCGGCTTCCAGCTGCTGATAGCTCGGCATCGAGTGGGTGGTGGTGTCTACTTCGTCGTCGCGAACCCGCAGAATGCTGAAGTGCGGCGTTTCCAGTCGCTGAGTAGGAATAATCACCATCTCAGTGCCGGTGCGCTTTTCTAAATCGGCAATCGCTTCGCGTTTTTCGTTGAGCAGGAAGGTGCCAACGTCAACCGGTACCAGCGTGGTAACGCGGCCGGTGCGTTCTTTACGGGCGGCTTCTTCCATCAGGCGCAGTACAGAAAGGGATAGTGAATTAACGCCACGAATGGTGCCTTGGCCGGTACAGCGCGGGCATACCATGCCATGGCTATCGCCCAGCGACGGACGCAGGCGTTGACGTGACATTTCCAGCAGGCCGAAACGTGAAATACGACCGACCTGTACACGAGCACGGTCAGTTTTTAGTGCGTCGCGAACGCGATTTTCGACTTCACGCTGGTTCTTAGAGGCGGACATATCGATAAAGTCGATAACCACCAAGCCGCCCAAGTCACGAAGACGTAGCTGACGGGCAATCTCATCCGCCGCTTCTAAGTTAGTGTTCAGCGCAGTGGCTTCAATATCGCGGCCACCCGTAGAGCGGGCCGAGTTAATGTCGATAGAAACCAGCGCTTCAGTGTGGTCAATAACCAGCGCGCCGCCGGAGGGCAGGGTCACTTCGCGGTTAAAGGCTGTCTCAATCTGGCTTTCAATTTGGTAGCGGGCGAAAAGTGGCACTTCGTCCTGATAGAGCTTGAGCTTGCGCACGCTCTGCGGCATGGCCCAATTCATAAAGTCGGTGGCTTGGGTAAGCATGCCCGGCTCGTCAATCAGCACTTCGCCAATATCATCACGCAAATAGTCACGTAGCGCGCGAATAATAACGTTGCTTTCCTGATAGATCAGCGCAGGTGCTTCGAGAGTCTCCGCCGCTTGGGTAACCGCTCCCCAGATGTCAGCCTGACGGTCTAAGTCCCATTGCAGTTCTTCAACCTGGCGGCCAACGCCAGCGGTACGGACAATAATGCCCATACCGTCTTCAATTTCCAGCTCACGCATAGCATCGCGAACGACGGTGCGGTCTTCGCCTTCAATACGACGTGATACGCCGCCAGCGCGAGGGCTGTTCGGCATCAGAACCAGGTAGCGGCCAGCGAGGCTAACGAAGGTGGTAAGCGCTGCGCCTTTATTGCCGCGCTCGTCTTTTTCCACCTGAACGATGACTTCCTGGCCTTCTTTGATCACATCTTTGATGTTAGGCCGGGAACCGTGGTCGCCCTTTTTGAAGTATTCGCGAGAAATCTCTTTCATCGGCAAGAAGCCGTGACGTTCTGCGCCGTAGTCGACAAAAGCGGCTTCGAGGCTAGGTTCTACGCGGGAGATTTTGCCCTTGTAAACATTGGCTTTTTTCTGGCCAGTGCTGGGGACTTCTATATCAAGATCGAACAGTTTTTGGCCGTCGACCAATGCTACGCGCAGCTCTTCAGGCTGGGTAGCGTTAACTAATATTCTTTTCATTGTTTCAGTGCTCTGTGCTTCTCATTGCTGAGAGTTAGCAGCAGAACGCTGGGCGACCGGCCTGGCCATTGGTGCCGACGTAATGCGGTACCGATGGTCGATTACTACTGAGTATCATCAGGATTTGCCGTTGCATGTGGCTAAGCTGTTGATTTTCAGTCGTTTTATTTTTTAACGGCGTGCCCGTATTGCGGCACAAAGTTGTTATAAGGTGGTAATCGTAAACTGCCCGGCCCACACCGTCGGCAGATTAAAATGGCGCTCGCAAATTCCAAGAGGCTGGCGATCTTGCACATCGGCAGCGTAGTCATCGCGGCGGCGCCGCAGGTTTTTGGTCGCCCACACGTGCTACTGCGCAGGTTATGAACTGTGCGCTAAGTGTTTAAGCGCGCGGTTCGGAATGAGTAAATGTGTTGCGGGCAAGCTGCGTTTCTCAACGGTTGCCGCCCAAAACTGCTCAGAACTGATAGTAGGTCGTTGTAATTGTTTCGTATTTAACAGTTCTCAACGCGCTTGAGTGTACGCCTGTGTATGGGCGGGAACAATGCCCCTAATACTGCTTCGCTGCATTATCTGCCGAAAGGCTAATATTTCCACCGTGAATCAGGCACAAAATTGGTATTAAACCCAGTAAACTGGGTGCTTAGGGTGCATTTCACACCCTGTAATCCGCCACACAGGCCGTGCATTGAACTCAGCTCCCAGCGATAAACCCACTCCCAATAACGCCGTTCGTCTGGTTGAAATTTCGGCTGACGAGGCGGGTCAGCGGCTGGATAACTTTCTGCTGCGGGAGTTAAAAGGTGTACCGCGGAGCCATATCTATAAATTGCTGCGCCGTGGCGAGGTGCGGGTTAATAAAGGCCGCTGCAAGCCGCTGCGGAAGTTGCAAGCGGGTGATGTTGTTCGCCTGCCGCCGGTGAGAATCGCCGAGCGGGCCGAGGTGGTATTGCCTAAAGAAGGCTTTACGCCTGAAATTGTCTTTGAAGATGACCGTCTGCTAGCGATTAACAAACCTGCAGGCGTTGCGGTTCACGGCGGCAGTGGCCAGAGCTTCGGCGTTATTGAAGCGCTACGGTTAAATCGCCCTGAGGCACGGTTTCTGGAATTGGTTCACCGACTCGACCGTGAAACCAGCGGTTTGTTATTAATTGCCAAGCGCCGCAGCGCCTTGCGTAACCTGCACGAGCAGCTACGGGGTGAAGCCAAACCGGTAAACAAGCAATACAGTGCATTGCTCGCGGGCGATTGGCCGGCCGAGTGGCGAAAGCAGCCGCGGGATGTGAAGCTATCGCTAAGAAAAGAAACCGTACGAGACCGTGAACGCAAGGTGTTGCTCGACCCACAAGGGCAGAGCGCCCACAGCCGTTTCACTCTGCTGAAGGCCTATAACGGCGCATCATTAGTGAACGTGCAGATTTTTACCGGTCGTACCCACCAAATTCGCGTTCACAGCAAAGGCATCGGCCAGCCCATAGCCGGTGACAGTAAGTACGGCTCCACTGCCTTTAACCTGGCGATGCAGGACCAAGGCTTACGACGGATGTTTCTGCACGCCCGCCAATTAGAATTTTCGCACCCGGCAGATGGTCGCCGCATCACCATCGAAGCGCCGCTACCCGCCGAACTGCAAACCGTATTAAATACTCTGGAATCGACCCACTCATGACTGACACTGTGAAATTGCCCTACCAGCTACTGATTTTTGACTGGGACGGCACACTAATGGACTCCACCGCCCGGATTGCCCAAACGCTGGCTCAGGCGTTGGCAGACGTAAAGCTGCCCAAACGCACTGTTCAGGAACGCCGCGACGTAATCGGCCTGGGCCTCGATGAAGCCATGATGCAACTTTGCCCGCGAGCTACCGAAGAACAGCGTAAACAGCTGGTAGAACGCTACCGCCACCACTGGTTGCACCCGGATGCACCGGTAACGCTGCTTTTTGAAGGAATAGCCGAAGCGCTGGTTACTTTGCAGCAACAAGGTTACTGGCTGGCGATCGCCACCGGTAAATCCCGCTCAGGGTTGGATCGTTCGCTGACTGAGTGTGGCTTACCGAAAGATTTATTTGTCGCCACCCGCTGTGCCGACGAAAGTCGCACCAAGCCGAACCCACAAATGCTCGAAGAGATACTTGAAGAAACCGGCCTAAAGCCTAAAGACGCGATTATGCTCGGTGATTCGATTTATGATTTACAGATGGCCAAATACGGCGAGATGCACAGCCTGGGCGTGCTGACTGGCGTGCATGACGAAGAACGGCTGTGGCAGCAAGAACCGCTGGCGGTGTTGGATTCGGTAGCGGATTTTCCGGATTGGTTGTTGAGGGCGGGGTAGTGGGGTAGAACCCGTCCTAATAATAGTCATGCCTTAGCCCTATGCTTTGAGTAATTTTTGACAGAAGCTTCCACAGCTGACTACTTATCGGTACTTGGGCAGTTTTTCGCTACGGACATCCAATCCCAGTTAACTAGCCTTCGCTACCAACCTCCACAGCCTTCGTAACCTGATCCAACGTCAGCCGAAGATTATTCGACAAATGCTCCGGAATTCGAATCAACCGGCCTTGAACCTTAGCATTTAACTCATCAGCAGCAGCCTTCGCGTCATCACCAGCCTCCGGCGTAACCGAAGCCACAACCCGTGCCACGGTAGTGTCAGCTTCTTTGCGGGTCTTAATGCTAACTACCAATCCATCGATGCTATACCAGCGGCTTTCGGCCCAGCCTTCGGTGGGTTGGTTTTCGTCTTTGGCTACATCGACAAGCTGCAAGCTACGGATGGCGCTGGCGCTGCGGGCGAGTCCGCTGGGGCTGGCTTCGCGGCCGGGGGGAGTGGGGCTTAGGGTGAACTCGCCGTTAGCACCGCGGCCGATTTCGTAGGCGGGACCGGTTTCGGGTTGTACTTCGACTTTCTGCAGCTGTTCGCTGGAAATGGCGATGAGCTTGTCGTCCAGCCAGTCAGTGGCTGAGGTGCCGGGTAGGAAGTCGCGGTTGACTAGCCAGCTTTCTTTGGCAGCGGTTTTACGCATGTAGCTGCCACGGTCGCTGCGGTTGCCAATAATAATATCGGCGATCGTTTTTTCGCCGGCTTTGATTTGCACGCGGCGGTTGCTGTCGCCTTCGCTGGCTTGGTCGATAGCGGCGACGCCGAGGCGGTTGTAGAGCTCGGGGTTGTCGGTTTTGCGCTCTACCAGTGTGGCGTCAGCCAGGTTTCTCAGCAACTTGCGAATGTTGGGCACATTGGCGGGGTAGCCGTCGCGGTTGGTTACTACCCATTTGACGTTATCGCCGGAACCCTGGCGCTGCAGAGTAACGCTGTCGGTTGTGTCGGTGAGGGTTACTTCACTAACGCTGTCGAGGTTGGTTTTTAGCGCCGGCAAAAATACTTTGCCGGCGTCACTGGCGGTATCTGTCGTGCGGTTCATAAAGGCCAGGGCCAGTAGGCCGGTGGCGATAAGAGCGAGCAGTATGGCGGTCGATTTTTTCATTACTTGGCTCCTTTATGAACGCGTTGTTGAACGATTGGCCGCTGCGGCGCGATCGGTCCGACGGCGCATTAGCACCATGCATAAAGCGAGTAGCGTTAGTAGCAGCGGCACAAAGGCGATGTTCCAGAACCGCAGCCAATTGCCGAGCATTTTAATGTCACTATCCAGCTCATGCTGCACGCTACGCAGATCGGTGCGCACTTCCATGCGTTCGTTCATGTAATTTTGCAGCTGGTTCTGGCTGTTCTCATCGAGCGTTAACGCTGCGGTGCCGTCACCTTGATTCCGCAGTGAGGTCAGGCTGGCTTCAATATCTTTCAGCTTGCTTTCGAGCTCTTCCTGCTTGGCTTGATACTTCGCGTTGGCTTCACGCTTTAGCTCGTTCACCTTTTCGAACGGCCGACTGTAACCGGCGCGGCTGCGAATGCCGATAAGTGCTGAGCTGCCGAGTAGGTTGTCGACGGCGGCGAGCAGGAAATCTAGATTGTTGGCGACTGGTTGGATAACCTGCTGACCAAACTGGTTTTGTACCTGTGCCCAGTAGCGGTCGGTGAGCATGTCGCTATCCGCGACCACCACGACATTGATGTCGCCAGCCGATTGCTTCTGATGAGCCTGCACAAAGTTTTCGGGCTCGTCCGCTATATCTTCATCGTTGGCACCGGCGATAGTCGGCTTGCCATCGGGGAATGCAGATTTGGCTTTGCCACGCAGCCGTGCCGCGATGGTGTAGCGGTCATCATCGATTTTGAGTGCTGCCTGAATTTCACGTTGGGAAATACCGGGCTGAATAATATAGGTGTCGATAAGCCCTGAGTTGGCGCTGCTTTGTAGTAGCGGCAGGAATTCGATACCGCTATCTTTAACGGGCTCAAGCGCTCCGGTTACGCCAAGGTTCAGGGTTTCTAAGCCTGAGGTAATGGTGTCGTCCTGATTAATCGCCTCACCGCGTAAGCCGAGCAGGGTGACGTGATATTCCGGCGGCTTGCGAGGGTCGGTTTGCAGGCCGAGGGCGTAATCGGCGTCGCCGAGCACTTTCTCTTTAATCAGCCGTGCGCCCCAATTCGGTAGCAGTTTGTCGAGCGAGGAATCCGGCGACGCGGCATCCGGGTTCAGCATGCCGGCACCACCCATTCTCATCGCAACTTCGGAATTAGGGTCGACAAATACTAGGGCCTTGCCGCCGCCGAGCACGTATTGATCGATAGCGTAGAGCATGGACTCAGCCAGGTTGGTGGGGTGAATCAGTACCAACAGGCCAAGGTCGTCGGGCAATTCAGTCGCCGTATCGGCAATAGGCTGCACCTCGAAGAACTGTTCCATTTGCGAAATGGTGAGCCATGGTTCACTGCGCTGGCCGTTAACCGGGTTATTTTTGCCGCCAAATACCGGCAGTGAACTGAGCACGCCGACGACCGGCTTGGTGAGTACGCCCAGCTCGTAAACCATTTTGGTAATGTCGTATTCCAGCTGGCTTTCACGGTTTGGTTGTAGGAACGGGATTACATCGCTGCCATCGAGCGCATTGGTGCCGGCCAGTCCGAGGTAAAGCGTGTCGCCAAGGTTGTTGATTGGCACGGCTTCGACGCCGAGAGCGGTGGCCTGATCTTCCTGTTCGGAAAACGGCGTCGGCTCGATGATCTGCAGCGTGAGTTTGCCGTTGGAGGCACGCTGCATTTCACTTAGCAGCTCTTCGACACGGCGGCCCCAGGTTTGTACCTGACCCAGCTTGCTGGCCTGGTCGCGGCTGTAGAAGAAATACAGGTTAACCGGTTCGGCAAGGTTCTGCAGTACGTCTTTGGTGCCATCCGAGAGGGTGTAAAGCTGATTTTCGGTTAAATCCAGTCGGCTGCTGCGCAGCATGGTTTGGCTGGCGGCGACAATAGCGACCAGCAAAACAGCCAGAATAAGCAGGCCGATTTTTGAATAGCTTTTTTGTTGAGTTAATTTCGCCATGGTTTAGTCAGCCTTCTTCATGTCGATAACAAGCGCCGTGGCGTAGAGCCAGACCAGAATGACGGCGGCAAAATAAATGATGTCGCGCAGGTCGATAACGCCTTTGCTAATCGCCTGAAAATGGCTAAAAAAGCTCATGCTGGAAATAGCCTGCAACAGCTCCGTGGGGACAAATCTGCTTATAAAGTTCAGCACCACCGGCCAGCCTGCGGCGACGAATAAGAAACACACCACCGCCGTGAGAATAAAGGCAATAACCTGGCTGCGGGTTGCCGCTGAGAGGCAGGAGCCAATCGCCAGAAAGCCTCCGGCCATTAACCAGCTGCCCAGATAGGCGGCAAAAACGGTGCCGTTATCCGGCTCGCCAAGGTAGTTGACGGTAATCCACAGCGGTGCGGTGAGCATTAGCGACAGGCCGATGAATATCCAGGCGGCGAGGAACTTAGCGACCACCGCTTGCCACATCGTTATTGGCAGAGTGAGCAACAGTTCGATGCTGCCGGTTTTACGCTCGTCCGCCCAAAGCCGCATGGCGATAGCCGGTACCAGGAACAGGTAGAGGAACGGGTGGAACAGGAAGAAGGTTTGCAGGTCTGCCTGGCCACGTTCGTAGAAATTGCCAATTTCAAAGGTGAACACGCCGGTGAGCACCAGAAAAATCATTAAAAATACGTAGGCGAGCGGCGTTGAAAAGTAGCTCGCTAGCTCTCGTTTAAACAGGGTGAAAATCATTGTTTATGTCCTTGAACACTCAAGCTTAGGCGGCGACGCGATCCCAGGCCGCTTTCGCGCTGGGTCGGGTAATGTCGCGGAATACTTCGTCGAGGCGGCCGCGTTCGCGGGCCAGTTCGGTAATCGGCCAGTTATGTTCTCGAGCCAATTTGGCGACTAAATCGTACAAGCCAGCTTCGTCGCCTTCGCGTGGGAATACCGTTACGGCGTTGCCTTCTAAGGCAATATTGCGCGCCTGCGGCAGCACTTTTAGTAACTCGGCAGCTTTGGCGGCCTCGGGGCTGTGCAGAGTTACTGCCTGGTGGAATTTGGAGCGGGCGGTGAGTTCGGCCGGGGTACCGTCGGCCATCATTTTGCCGTCGGAAATAATCATTGCCCGGGTACAAACTGCTTCTACTTCTTCGAGAATATGGGTCGAAATAATTAGCAGCTTATCTTCAGCCATGCGGGTTATCAGCTCGCGTACCTGATGCTTCTGGTTAGGGTCGAGGCCGTCTGTTGGCTCGTCCATTATTAGTATGTTCGGGTTATGCAGTAGTGCCTGAGCTAAACCGACGCGACGGGTAAAACCTTTAGACAGGTTGTCGATTTGGCGGTGCAGCACTTCTTCCAGTTCCACCGTTTCAATGGCTGTATCAATCGCCGCTTTGGCTTCCCGACCGCGTAGGCCGCGGACTTGAGCGATAAATTTCAGAAATGACTTCACCGTCATGTCGCCCCAGGCAGGTGCACCTTCAGGCAAATAACCGATCTGTTGTTTTGCTTCTATCGGGTTCCGCTGCACATCAAAACCGTTAATGCGGGCAATGCCTGAAGTAGGGCGTAGAAACCCGGTGAGCATTTTCATGGTGGTGGATTTGCCGGCACCGTTTGGTCCCAAAAACCCCAGCACTTCGCCCGGTCTTACTTCAAATGACAGGTCGTCGACCGCTTTAAAGCTGCCGAAGTGTTTGGAGAGTCGGTCTGCTTCGATCATAAAGGCTCCTCTGCGTGCTGCTATAGGCCATATAGATGGCCCGGTTGGCACGGCTGTGTCGCAAATTCTTGAATTTCGCCATTGCAGCCGCATATTTCATACAGAATGCAGCGCCAGCGTGTGCTGCGACCATAATGATTTTCCAAAGCGCCGCAAGCGGTGCTTTCAAGACAGAGTGTTTTGCATGAAGTTTCGCGATTATTACGAAGTGCTGGGTGTGGCACGTAACGCCGATGCCGATACCATTAAAAAGGCTTATCGGCGCAAGGCTCGTGAGTTCCATCCGGACAAAAACAAAGAAGCTGGCGCCGAAGACAAGTTCAAAGAGGTGCAGGAAGCCTACGAGGTGTTGAAAGACGCTGAGAAGCGTCGGGCCTTTGACCAGCTCGGCAAGAACTATAAGCATGGCCAGGACTTTCAACCTCCACCGGGCTGGCAGAGTCAGTTCAGTGAAACATTTGGTGGCGGAGGCGGCGGCCAAGGTGGCTTCAGTGACATTTTTGAATCGATGTTTGCCGGTGGTGGTGCTTCCGGCTTTGGGGGTGGTCAGGGTGGTTTCGGTGGCGCAGGTTTTGGCGGTCAGCAGCGCCGGCCAGCACCACCGCCGCCAAGAGAAATGGATTTAGGCATTACGCTGGAAGAGGTTGCCGAAGGTAGTAACCGACAAATTCGATTGAACGTTAATGGCGAAAATAAAACGCTAAACGTTAAAGTGCCAAAAGGTGCCAGTGAGGGCCAAAAGCTGCGGCTCTCAGGGCAGGCGGGTGGTGCTGACCTTATTTTGATTCTGACGATTAATAAGCACGCGCACTTTGAGCCAAAGGGCCGCGACATTCACAGCGAGCTGGCATTGGCGCCCTGGGAAGCCGCGCTTGGTGCTACGCTGCCGATTAAAACTTTGGCTGGCGAAGTGAATATGAAAATACCGGCCGGCAGCCAGGGCGGCAAAAAGCTGCGGCTGCGTGGCCGTGGTTTGCCGGAAGGCGAAAAGGTTGGTGATCAATACGTGACGTTGGTGATTAAGACGCCACCAGCGGATTCACCGGAGCTAACGGCTGCGTATGAGCAGCTTGCCGCCAGTGGGTTTGATGCGCGCAGCCTTTAGAGGGTGGCCCGAAACTTTTTCCTACCAGTAAACCCGTTCACCCTGAGCTAGCCGAAGGGCCTGCTATGGGACCTCGACAAGCTCGGCCTGAACGGTTACTTGTAGGGGGCTGTAAAAGCCAGCTTTCACAACACCCTCATGATTCAGCAGCCAGAGCAGTTAGCGTCTAAGCAATCCGGCCATTGTGAACATTAAATGCGGCCAATGGTCGCCGCATATAATGTTGTTACTCTTCGAGTATTAATACAAAAAGCTAATACCGCATGTTGCCCATCCGAGGCGGCAGCGAATGTCACACGGCACGCCCGTGTGCGGAGGAAGTAACGATGGCACCCCGTCGTTTTGTGCAGGACCTTTTTAAGCTCATTCTTTTAGGCGCATCGCTCTCTATGTTTGCAGCCTGCGGCGGCAGCAGTCCGGGTGGTTCTGGTCGTGCGGATAACGCGGCAGTGCCACCGCCAGATCCCGGCGAGACCCGCGCCGGTGAAAGCTATCGGGTGCAAATTCAGTCGAACCAAACTGGCGATGACATCGTATTTCAGGTGCTGGAGCCCGAAAATTTCAGCGGTGACGAAAGCTACCCCTTGGTGCTGCATAGCCACGGTTTTGGTAACGCCCGGGCCACGTCGCGTGATGACGAAGGCGTGATGAATGTTGGCAATATCAAAATGCTGGTCGAAAACAACTACGGCGTGATCAGTATTGATATGCGTGGTCACGGTGAGAGCGGCGGCCTGATTCGGGTACATGATCCCGATGGTGAAATTCAGGATGTGATTCAAGTGGTTGATTGGGCGCAGGACAATCTGCCATGGGTTACGCGGCGCTTTTCCAGCGTGTCGGGCCAAACCGACCTGGTGCTCGGCTCCGTGGGTGCGAGTTATGGTGCTCAGTTCGCCTTGCTGTTGAACGCGATTGATCCCCAGAAGCGGCTAGACGCTATGGTGCCGTCGAATACCTGGAACGACGTCGCGCACAGTCTTGTGACCAACGATGTACTGAAATCTGGTTGGGTGAATTTGCTGTTCGGTGCAGGCACTAACGCTGGTGATCGGAATAACTTCGACCCGTTCGTGCAGCAAATATTAGTAATCGCTGAAGCCACTAACCGAATGAGCGATGAGGGCAAAGAGTTTCTGCGCTATCACAGTTTTGATTACTTCTGCGATGGCGTGGCAGTGGAGACCAACGGCGGCGCAGGTACCATGCCACTGCAGCCACCGAATACTCCGCCTGCTATTCCGGCGCTGTTCACGCAAGGCTTGCGCGATACCCTGTTCGACTTTAACGAAGCGCTGGCAAATTACCAATGCCTGTTGGATGCCGGTAGCAGTGACGTGCGGATGATTACTTACCAAGCGGGCCATAACACCATATTTCCCGGCCCCGGCGTTATCTACCAAAACCCACAACCGACCGGCACCGATCGCTTCTGTGCATCGCTAACCTACGACGACGCCATGTTGGCGTTTCTGGATGAACACCTGAAGTTGCAAACGGGCAGAGCCGATGCGGTACTGGGCCCACAGAATGAGATGTGTCTGTCGCTGGACGTCAACAATGCCATTATCGTGACTCGCGATCAGCTTAAAATCGGTGGTCAGGCGTTCAGCTTTACCGATGCGGCCTTAACCGCTAATCAACCGCAGCCGACCGTCGTTGGTGAGGTTTTCACCGCTGGCGATGGTGGTGTTGTCATCGCTGGCATTCCCACTGCCAGTATTGAGCTCAGCACGGTTGGTATTGGCACTGACCCCATCGCCTTTATCGGGATTGGCCACCGTCGCGCCAGCGGCAATGGTCAGGGTGTGTGGGACACGATGGATAACCAAGTCACACCGATTCGTGGTGTTGGCACGCACGAAATAGATTTATCGGCTGTGTCTGAACAGTTGCAGGCAGGCGACGAAATCGCCGTGTTGTTGTATGGCACTTACGTTACTCACGCTGCATCGGGTACTCGTGACCCGGCTAGTGCGGCAATGCAGCTGACGGGCACGGTGAACGTACCGGTTCTAATTGCCGATGAGTATCGGATAGCGCCGCAGCGCTGAGCTTATTTTTAAGGGTATTGCTAGTCAGAATGATTCATGTTTTGGTTATGTTGCACGCTGGCGCTGATGGCGTGGCTGGATTGAGGCGATATGAGTCGGCGGTTTTACCACTCCTTTCTGAGCACGGTGGGAAACTGCTGTCGGCTTTTGTGCCCGAGGGGCATGACCAAACCGATTGCCCCGATGAGATTCATTTAATTGAGTTTCAGTCGCGGCAAGGCCTGCAGAGTTATCGGCAAGATGAGAGGGTGTTAGCGTTGGCGGGTCAGCGTAGCGGGGCGGTTATGAGCACCGTGACTTATGTGTCTGAGCAATTGTTGGACTATTGCTGTTAGCT
>CAJQNE010000284.1 GCA_905479545.1 uncultured Gammaproteobacteria bacterium
TGCGGGTACCGCGATTAAGCGTGACCTGATGGCGGTTGGCATTCAGCTCAACGGCGAGTAGCTCGGCCATCAGTACCTCTTCTTCGAGGCGGTCAGACGATTTTAGCAAATCACGCATGCGCTGATTTTCAACTTCCAGCGCGTCGAGCTTCTGCAGCCGTGTTTCCAGCTTAAGTTGTCGCTCAGCGGCCAGCGAAAGTTGTTCCTGCATGGCGCGGCGGGACGCTAGTTTGTGCTGAACTGTTTCACTTAATACTCGCGGAGCGTCAACCAGGCGCTGCAAAGGTAACGTTGCAACACTGAGGGCGTCTTTGGCTGAATCCAGTCGTGAGGTGCGGCTATCGAGAGCAGCAAGAGCGAGGCATAGCGTCCCTAACACCAGCAGGCGTAAGCCCATTGATGGTTCCCGGCCAAACAGGGTTTTTATGGCGGAAGGGTTGCTAATTGCCAAGTATTCACCGTGTCTCTAATTGCTTTTATTATTGAGTTGCTATTAAACAAGGTTTATTAATCCCTGCTTATCGCCCCATACGATTGGCTATTGTAACAGCGCAGCTGCAGAAACGACATGAATTCTCACTGCTAATCATAGTTGTTAATGTTGTTGAGCTAGAGTACTGACAATGCTAAGCGCCCGACCATCTATCTGCCTGATGCGCATGGCTGTTTGCGCTAACACTGCTATTTTGGCTGGAGGTCCGGTAGCCAGCTGGCCATTTTACATATGCAGATGTTGCGGCAAATATGTAACCCGCTGCTGCGGCCTCAGATTTAGCCGAAGACTGTTACTCAATCGAAAATTCTTCGCCGCCCTGTCTATCAATAATTTCCAGAATTTTACCGCCACCACGCGCCACGCAGGTTAGCGGGTCCTCTGCAATCACTACCGGCAGGCCGCTTTCTTCCATTAATAGGCGATCAAAATCACGCAAGAGCGCGCCGCCGCCCGTAATCACAATGCCCCGTTCGGCAACGTCAGCACCCAGTTCCGGCGGGGTTTGTTCCAGTGCTGTTTTAACCGCACCGGTAATGGCAGATAAAGGTTCTTGTAACGCTTCGAGGATTTCGTTTGAGTTCAGCGTAAAGCTACGTGGCACGCCTTCCGATAGGTTGCGGCCCTTCACTTCAATTTCGCGAACTTCCTTGCCAGGGTAAGCGGAACCGATTTCGTGCTTAATGCGCTCGGCCGTCGCTTCGCCTATCAGCGTGCCGTAGTTGCGACGCACGTAGGCAATAATCGCTTCGTCAAATTTGTCGCCGCCGGTACGCACAGAGGCCGCGTATACAATGCCGTTCAGCGACAGTACCGCGACTTCGGAGGTACCACCGCCGACGTCCAGAACCATGGAGCCACGCGCTTCGCCAACGGGCATGCCCGCGCCAATCGCAGCGGCCATCGGCTCTTCCACGAGGTACACCCGGCGGGCACCAGCGCTCAATGCTGAATCTTTAATAGCGCGACGTTCAACTTGGGTAGAGCCATACGGCACACAAACCAGAACGCGCGGGCTGGGGCGGAACCAGCGGCTTTCGTGCACTTTGCGAATAAAGTGCTGGAGCATTTTCTCGGTCGTTACAAAGTCAGCGATTACGCCGTCTTTTAATGGCCGGATAGCGGTGATGTTACCGGGGGTGCGGCCCAGCATTGCCTTGGCATCTTTACCCACCGCCGCAACTACGCGGCCGCCACGGCCGCCGCGCTCTTCGCGGATAGACACAACCGACGGCTCGTTGAGCACAATACCTTGGCCGCGCACGTAAATAAGAGTGTTAGCTGTGCCGAGGTCAATCGATAAATCGTTTGAAAACAGGCCTTTAATGCCGTTGAACATCGCTGGGGAAACCGCTAGAGGTGCTGGAGAGCGGCGCAGTCTAGCCGATTTCGGCAGATGCGCCAATTGTGCTAATCTGCCGCGCTTTTATTAGGTAGCGGGTCTTACTGCGCTATCTGCCTTTCCGCGACGGCAAATCATGTTGCGCCAAGGTCTGAAGCTAATGAATCAACAGGTTGCGGTTAGCGGCCTGAAAATCCCCGGAGTAATGAAAATGTCGTTGACCACTGAAAAGGTTGAGCAGATAGCCTATTTGGCGCGCTTGGCACTCGATGCGAAAGCCGTGCCTGAGTATGCAGAGAACCTCAGCAGTATTCTGGCGTTGGTAGAGCAAATGGATACGGTGAATACCGACAACGTCGAGCCGTTGGCACACCCATTGGAGCTCACTCAGCGCCTGCGGGCGGACGTGGTGACAGAACAGGATCACCGCGATGACTACCAACAATCGGCGCCGGCGACCGAAGCGGGCCTTTACCTCGTGCCGCAGGTGATTGATTAAATGACAAGCCATACAACAGTCCATACAAGGACACTCGCTGAACTTTCCGCGGGCCTTGCGGCGGGTGACTACACTAGCGTCGAGCTGACTAAAGCTTGTCTCAGTCGTATTGAACAGCATGACGGCGAGATTAATAGCTTTATTACTGTAACGGCCGACAACGCGCTGGCAGCGGCCAAAGTTGCTGATGATCGCCGTGCTGCCGGTAGTGCCGGCCCTTTAACCGGTATTCCGCTGGCCCATAAAGATATCTTTTGTACCCAGGGTGTGAAAACCAGCTGCGGCTCAAAAATGCTCGATAACTTTGTTGCGCCCTACGACGCGACGGTAGTTAGTCGCCTGCAAGAGGCGGGCATGGTGACGCTGGGTAAAACCAATCTCGATGAGTTTGCGATGGGCTCGACGAACGAAAGTTCGTTTTTCGGCGCAGTGCGTAACCCCTGGAATACTGCTTGTGTGCCAGGCGGTTCCTCCGGCGGTTCGGCAGCTGCCTTAGCGGCGGGTTTTGCACCAGCGGCCACCGGCACCGATACCGGTGGTTCGATTCGTCAGCCGGCGTCATTTTGCGGTGTCACCGGTATTAAGCCTACTTATGGCCGTGTATCGCGTTGGGGCATGATTGCTTACGCTTCCAGCCTCGACCAGGGCGGTGTATTTGCCAAAACGGCAGAAGACTGCGGCATGTTGCTGCAAGCCATTAGCGGTTTTGATGAGAAAGACTCGACCTCGGCTGACGAAGCGGTACCTGATTTTAACGGTGGTTTGAACAGCGACCTGAAAGGTAAAAAAATCGGTGTGCCAACTGAGTTTTTCGGCGAAGGTTTGGACGCCGAAGTCAAAGCGCTAATAGAAACCGCACTAAAACAATACGAAGCTATGGGCTGCGAGCTGGTTGAAGTCAGCCTGCCGCATATGCATTTGTCGGTGCCGGCGTACTACGTGGTCGCACCGGCGGAGGCTTCGTCGAACCTGTCGCGTTTTGATGGCGTGCGATACGGCCACCGTTGCGACAACCCGGAAGACCTTGCCGATCTCTACCTGCGCTCGCGTGCCGAAGGTTTTGGCGACGAAGTGAAGCGCCGCATTATGATCGGCGCCTACGCGCTCTCTGCGGGCTACTACGATGCCTACTACCTGAAAGCTCAGCGGATTCGCCGCCTGATTCGCGATGACTTTACCAAAGCCTTCGAAAGCGTCGACGCCATCGCTGGCCCGGTCGCGCCTACTACCGCCTTTAAGCTGGGTGCGATGAAGGGTGATCCGGTGCAGATGTATTTATCTGACGTTTACACCTTGGCGCTGAATCTGGCCGGTTTGCCCGGTATGTCTGTGCCCGCAGGTTTTGCCGATGGCATGCCAGTCGGCCTGCAGTTGATCGGCAAGCACTTCGACGAAGCAGGGTTATTAAACCTTGCCCATCAATACCAACAGAAAACCGACTGGCATAGCAAAATGCCAGCCGCGTTCGCATAGGGGGCTTGGACATGGAATGGGAGACGGTAATCGGGCTGGAAATTCACGCCCAGCTCACCACCAATAGTAAAATTTTCTCTGGTTCAGCGACCACTTTTGGTGCTGAGCCGAATACGCAGGCCAGCTTAGTCGATCTGGCGATGCCCGGTGTATTGCCTGTTTTGAATGCCGAAGTGATTAATTGCGCGGCTAAATTTGGCCTCGCCAGTAACTCGACGGTCGCCAAGCATTCTGTGTTTGCGCGGAAAAACTACTTCTATCCGGATTTGCCCAAAGGCTATCAAATTAGCCAGATGGAGCTGCCGATTGTGCACGACGGCTATCTGGATATCGAATTTGAAGCAGCTGGGAAGTCTGACGGCAAGCTTGCAACCAAGCGCGTCGGTATCACTCGCGCTCACCTGGAAGAAGATGCTGGTAAGTCGCTGCATGAAGACTTTCAAGGGATGACCGGTATTGATCTGAACCGTGCTGGTACACCGCTGCTAGAAATCGTTTCCGAGCCAGAAATGAGCTCGGCGAAAGAGGCGGTCGCTTACATGAAGAAAATCCACTCGTTGGTGCGTTACTTAGGTATTAGCGATGGCAATATGCAAGAAGGTTCGTTCCGCTGTGACGCTAACGTTTCAGTGCGGCCGGTAGGGCAGAAAGAGCTGGGTACTCGTGCCGAGGTTAAAAACCTCAACTCGTTCCGCTTTATTGAAAAAGCGATTAACCACGAAGTTGAGCGGCAGATTGATTTGATTGAAGCGGGTGGGGCCGTGGTGCAGGAAACCCGACTGTACGACCCGGATAAAGACGAAACCCGCAGCATGCGCAGCAAGGAAGAGGCGAATGATTATCGCTATTTCCCGGACCCCGATTTGCTGCCGGTCGTTATCGATGATGCCTTCATTGAAGCCATTCGGGCCGAGCTGCCTGAACTACCTGACGCTAAGCGGGCTCGTTTTGAAAGCGAATTCAAACTTGGGGCCGATGACGCTCGTCAGCTCACAGCATCACGTGAAGTCGCTGACTATTTTGAAGCCGCATTAGCAGCCGGTGGCGAGCCGAAACAAGCAGCCAACTGGGTGAACGTCGAACTGGCCGGCGCGCTGAATAAAGCCGACCTCTCGTTAGGCGAGTCGCCAGTGACCGCGGAAATGCTGGGCGGTATGCTCAAGCGCCTGGCTGATGGTGGTTTGACCAGCAAAATGGCTAAGGAAGTGTTTGCTGCTATGTGGGACGGCGAGGGCAGTGCTGATGAAGTTATCGAAAAGCGCGGCTTAAAACCGACTGACTCCAGTGAGGTGGAAGGCATTATTGACGGCATTATTGCCGCCAACCCCGGCCAGGTAGAGCAGTTCCGCTCCGGCAAAGAGAAAGTATTTGGATTCTTCGTGGGCCAGGCTATGAAGGCCACTAAAGGCCAGGCTGATCCGAAGCAGGTTAACGATCTGCTGCGCGCTAAGTTAAAAGGTTAGGCCGTAAAACGACTACGCTCGCAATCTCTGCGTTGATGCCCGGCGAAAAATGCTCACGTACTGAAATACGCTCCGCGTTTTCGTCGGGCTTCGCCTTGACCTTGCGTCGCTCGCTACGTTTTACGACACACTCTGAAGAGCTAATTATGATTATGGAAATGGGTTAATGGATCAACTGCAGCGATTTTGGTTTGACGATTACCCGGTGCGCGGCGAGTTGGTGCAGTTAGGTGCGCCCTGGCAAAAAGCTCTGGAGCCTTACGACTATCCACCTGCGGTGCAGTCTTTGTTGGGCGAGGCGCTGGCTGCGGCCGCACTGCTGGTCGCTACCGTGAAGATTAATGGCCATATCAGCCTCCAGTTGCAGTCATCCGGCGCAGTACCTTTATTGCTGGCACAGGCCGATAGTGACGGCCGTGTGCGTGGTTTAGCTCGCTGGGATAAGGAGCTGGAGTTGAACGAAGGCAGCTTGCGGCAGCTATGTCCGAATGGCCGGTTAGTTATTACTATTGAACCGGCGAAGGGCGAGCGCTACCAGGGAATTGTTGGCTTAGATGAAGCGACGTTGGCTGATGCGTTGGCGGGTTACTTTCTGCAGTCTGAACAATTGCCAACCCGCTTCTGGCTTGCAGCTAACGGCGAAACTGCCGCCGGGCTGATGTTGCAGAAACTGCCTCAATCCGGCGGCCACGCTTCAAAAATGGACCCGAATATTGGCTGGGAGCACCTCGAAATTCTGGCGGACACGGTAACCCCTGCAGAGCTTTGTGATGTGCCGCCGGTCAGCTTGTTAAAGCGGCTGTTTGCTGAAGATGACCTTCGGGTTGCGGAAAACCCGAAAACCATGAGTTTTCGCTGTTTTGGTTGTGATATGCGGGTTGAGCAGGCGCTACGCTCATTGGGTCGCGCCGAGCTTGAAGAAGCCGCGGAAGATAATGGCGGGGAGTTGCTGGTGGAGTGTGATTTTTGCACCCGCGAGTTTAAATACGATTCGGCCGGCATTGATCTACTGCTAAAGACCGCAGATATTCCGCTGCAATAGCGGCCCGGTTCATAGTCATGTCTGACAAAAGGGCGCAGGAGCGCAGCGACCAGCGAAAATCACTATTGGGCGGCGCTATGACCGCGATGATGGTATTCGCATTGCTGGTGTTGCTATACGGCGTATTCGGCGTGTTGGGCAAAAGCGAAGTTGATAAGCCGTCAAACAACTTTCAACCGGATAAAGGCCGTCGTATTGATGTTAGTGGCTGGGTCGATGGCCAATATCAGTACGTCGATGCGGGTGAAAGGGTAAGTAGTTTGACGGAAAACCCATCGGCAATTGGCTATCGCTGGTTGCTGGTCAAGCACAAGCTCGGTTCGAAGCCGTATGTTGCTCTGTGGTTGCCGGTTCGGCAGCAGCAATTTTTATTACCCAGACAAAAAGCGGCTAATGAAATCCAGCCATTTTCCGGCGGTTGTGTCGACTTTCGTCCGCCGTTAGAAGGTGAGGATGCGGAGGCTGTTATTCGCTGTCACGACTCCGGGCTAAATTCGGAGTATCAACAGGGGTGGCAGTGGCGGCTCGACGGCAGTAACGTCTCTGGCGACTATCTGCCATTAAGCACGGCACCGCTATCGGTTGATGGTGAATCGGTTTGGCTGCGTAAACCCTAAAAGCTTTAACCACAGATTTCACGGATTACACTGATTAGTGTTGGAGCCACTCCCTTGTATTTAATTACTTGCATGCAGTGAAATGGCTAGCACGAGCTACCTGCTGATCTTAAGAAATATCGTCGGCTACAGCGGCTTGAGCCACTTTAATCCGTGTAATCCGTGAAATCTGTGGTTACCAAAAAAACTACCGAGCCTTCTTAACCAACACATAAACCGCCCCTGTACCGCCATGTTGCGACAAGCAGGAACTGAAACCCAATACCGTGCTATTGCGGCGCAGCCAGCCATCGACACTGCGTTTTAAAATGGGCTTCTTGCCTCCCATGCCTTCATCTACACCGTGGCCTTTGCCGTGCACAATGCGCAGGCAGCGGTTACCGTTAGCCCGGTTGTGATTGATGAACTGCTTAATCGCTTCGTGGGCTTGTTCCATCCGCATGCCGTGTAAATCCAAGGTGGCATCGATGCGATATTGGCCGCGACGTAGTTTGCGCCAGGTGTTCTTGTCCAGGCCGTTACCGGCGTAGGCCAATTCATCGCCGGTTTCTATGCCGTCGTCAAACCCGAAACCGTATTCTTCGGGTGTTAAAGATTCAGCCAAGGCTGCGCTTTCGTCGGCTTCATGAAAGCGCGCGACCGGAGAGGGTTTTTTCGGTTTGGCGAGATGTTTGTCGTGGCGAACCGGTTCTACTTCGCCAATAAGTTCGCGGAACAGCTGACTATCGTCATCAAAATCGGGCATTATTCAACGCTCAAAGCGGGGCGGCGATGAAGGGATTCACGCCAGTGTAACGGCTCCGGCGAATAATTCGAAAACCACCGATAACAATCCCGAGGCAAACTTGCCCGCACACCCTCCAGAAAACCGTTTGAAACTGCTGCTTACCAACGATGACGGCATTAACGCGCCGGGTTTACAGCGGTTGCTTAAACGGCTACGCCAGTCTCACGACGTAGTGGTTTACGCGCCCGATTCCAATTGTAGCGGTGCCAGCCATAGCATTACCTTGCGCAAACCGGTGCACGTTAACGAAATACGGCCCGATGAATTTGCCGTTTCCGGCACGCCGGCAGATTCAGTCTATATGGCCATTAGCCATGGGTTTCGCCCCGATGTGGTGATTTCCGGCCCCAATGCGGGTGCCAACATGGGCTGCGATACGCTTTATTCCGGAACGGTGGCCGCGGCAATGGAGTCGCGCCACATCGGGGTGCCGGCGATGGCGCTTTCGCTGGCCTGTGAACCGGGCAGTCATGCCGATTTGCTGGAGTACGAAACCGCCGCCGATGTTGCTTTGCAGTTGCTTGCGCAACTTGAAAGCTGGGCCGGGCTGGATATGACTGCATTTAACGTCAATGTTCCCAGTGTGGCGACGGATGAACTTAAAGGCTGGCGTTGGACGCGCCTTGGTCAGCGCGGCGAACCGCTGCCAGCCGTGCCGTGGCCCGGTAAGGACAATGCCTGGCAGGTAGGGTTGGCGGGCCGACCGGTAGTGGCTGGTGCTGATACTGATTTCCATGCGGTGGACAGTGGTTATGTTTCGCTAACGCCACTGCATCAGGACTTTACCGCGATGCACACGCTGGCAGACGCGCCGGAATTACAGCCGCCGGGCAAGTCGCAAGGCAACCCAACCAGCAAACCAGGTGGGCCGGCGTCACCGCAGGAGGCAGAATAGTGACTCCTCAAAGTGAAGGTCAGCTGCGCGGTATCGGAATGACCTCCGCCCGTACTCGTGCACGGCTTATCGTGAAGTTGAAGGAAATGGGCATTTGTCATCCGCAGGTGCTCGACTTGATCGAACATATGCCGCGCCACTTGTTTGTCGACGAGGCTTTCGCCAGTCGCGCTTATGAAAATGCTGCGCTGCCGATTGGCTTTGGCCAGACCATCTCACAGCCTTACACGGTTGCTCGTATGACAGAACTGGCGATCGTTCGTGGTTCGCCGAGTAACGTCTTGGAAATTGGCACCGGCTGCGGCTATCAAACGGCACTGCTCTCACAGGTGGCGGGCAAAGTTGCCAGTATTGAATGCGTAGAGCCGCTGTATAAAAAAACCACTGAGCGCATCAAGAATATGGGGTTCAAGAACGTTACCCTAAAGCTGGGTGATGGCTATGAAGGCTGGCCCAGTAAAGCACCGTTCGACGTGATTCTGGCTGCTGCGGCGCCAGAAGAAGTGCCTCAGGCACTGCTCGATCAACTTGCAGAGGGCGGCCGCTTAATAATGCCAGTGGGCCGTGGCGGCGAGCAGGTGTTGCGGGTTATAGATCGTACTGCGCGTGGATTTGTGACCGAAGACATTGAATCGGTTACGTTCGTGCCGTTAGTAAAAGCGGTGCAGGATGCTGCCGAAGCCGCAGGCGAAGAAATTATGACGCTTACTACCCGAACTGAAACCACTCTAACTAACGCCACCAGAACCAGTGCGGCACGTGCTGAAACTTCCGGGGCGAAGTCAGGGTCGACTAACTCCCGTACGACATCGAAATACCGGGCATCCCGTTAACTATGAAAATTTTTGAACCGTTATATCGCTGGACCGTTAAGCGTGCTGCGCACCCTAAGGCTGATCGGTACCTAGGTGCCGTCAGCTTGGCCGAATCATCATTCTTCCCGATTCCGGTTGACGTGATGCTAATGCCGATGTCGATAGCACGGCCGGATCGCTGGAAGTATTTTGCGTTTGTAGCAATGATCATGTCGGTACTCGGCGGCTTGCTTGGCTATATTATCGGCGCGTATTTCTTCGATGCGTTTACGCCACAGCTACAGAATATGGGTTGGCTGGATACCATCAATACCTGGAGTGCGAAACTTAACGCTGACGGCTTTTGGTGGGTGCTGCTGGCGGGCGTTACACCGGTGCCCTATAAGCTGTTTACCATCGCCTCCGGCGTGGCCGGTATGACCTTGCCGATATTCATTGTCGGCTCGATTATCGGTCGCAGCGTGCGGTTCTTTCTGGTGTCGTGGCTGGCGGCAAAGTTTGGCCCGATGGCTGAGCAAAAATTTATTAGGTACTTTGATGTGATTGGTTGGGTTGTGGTTGCATTAATCGTCGCGCTGCTTGGTTATCGCTATGCAGCAGGGCACTAATCTGTTGCAGCGGTTGCTTGTTACGTGCTGCTGCGCACTGCTGTTAAGCGGTTGCGGCGCGGCGGCCAACTGGGAGTCCGGTGGTTCTCAGGTGACCCCGTTACCCACAGCAACCCGTAGTGCCAGTCGGCGGGCGGCGCCGAGGACGGCGGCTACGAAAGTAACCCGGAAAACTGAAAAAGTTCGCGCAAATAGCGGTTATCACGCGGTCAGTGATGGCGATACTTTGTATTCGATTGCTTGGCGCTACCAGCTGGATTATCGTGATTTGGCCCGCTGGAACGGTCGTGAAAATTCATCGCTAATTTACTCCGGCGAGCGGCTGCGGCTTACGCCACCGGCGGGCAGTAAAGAGCCATCGCAACCGGCAGCACCGAACCGTTCTATCGCACGATCAGAGCGACCCTCAGGTGTAGGTGGTAATCAAAACCCAGTTGTTAAAAAAACCAAAAAAAATAATGGCTTAGCAGTAGGTCAGTCTGGGAAAACGGCTGCCGATATTCTTTGGCGCTGGCCGGCAAACGGCACTGTTTCCAGCGTTTCGTATGGCCCGCAATCGAAGTTAAAAGGGCTGCTAATTTCGGGTGAAACCGGCGAGCCGATTTATGCTGCTGCAGCCGGAACCGTGGTGTATATCGGGTCCGGACTACCGCGTTATGGACGAATTGTAATCGTTAAGCACAGTGAAAATATTTTTAGTGCTTACGCACACCTGCAAACAATAGGCGTACAACAAGGGCAATGGATTGCAGCGGGCAGCCCGCTTGCCACGATGGGAAGTATCGATGGCAGTGGCGAGACAGCGTTACGTTTTGATATTCGTGACGGTGCCGATTCGCTAAGCCCCCTGCAACTGTTGCCAGCAAAACCATCGGCCTCTGCTTTACGGTAATTTTCCGTGCAGCTGTAGTTCGGTAAAAATGGTAGGCAGCATGCACTGGTACAAACAGTGCCTCCATGCGCACAGGATTGGCATTGGGGGTGGTCTCTAGAATGAGGCTGCTGGTTTGCACGAATAAGACACCGGAGTTGTGTCATGTTGGATTCTGGAGATGCCGCAGATACTGCGGTCATGCCGCTACCGGCTTTAGTCGCCGAGAGTACGGAGCGGTCTGTAAATGGTTTGGGTCAGCGAGCGGAGCAGGCTGAAAAAACGCCTCGGTCGATAGGTTTGGCTGGTACGGCCGGGCTCACCGAGTACAGCGAAGCAGTGCTGGATGAAAAGACCAGCGGCGATGGCTTGGCAAGTCTGGATGCAACCCGTCTATACCTCAATGAAATAGGTTTCTCACCACTCTTGACGGCTGAGCAGGAAGTCGATTTGGCGAGAAAGCTGAAGCGCGGTGACGAGGCTGCCCGCCAAACGATGATTGAGAGTAATTTGCGCTTGGTGGTGAAAATAGCCCGCCGTTATTTACGCGGCAACCTGCCATTTCTTGATCTGATTGAAGAGGGCAATCTCGGCCTGATACACGCGGTCGAAAAATTCGACCCGGAGCTGGGCTACCGGTTTTCGACCTACGCGACCTGGTGGATTCGCCAAACCATTGAACGCGGCATGATTAACCAAGGCTCTACCGTACGGCTACCGGTGCATGTAGTGAAGAATATGAAGAGTTACCTGCGCAAGCAGCAGGAGCTTCTGGAGTATTTGGGCCGCAAGCCGACCTGCGAAGAGCTGGCCGAAGCTTGTGACAAGCCGATTCAGGAAGTGCAAAAAACTCTGCGGCTAAACGAGAGAACCTCTTCATTCGACGAGCCATTAGCTGGCGATGCAGATTTTAGTTTATTGGATACCGTCAGCGATGGCGACGGAGTCGGCCCGGCGGATGCTCTTCAATCTGAGCGGGTGTCTACCGCGCTGCAGCGATGGTTGTCTGAACTTAACGACAACCAGCGTCTGGTGTTGGTGTACCGCTTCGGGTTAAACGGTGAAGAGCGCTGCACGCTTGAGAAAGTCGGTGAACGTATAGGCCTGACACGTGAGCGTGTGCGCCAGATTCAGCTAGAGGGAATGCGACAGGTCCGGCGGATGGTTGAGCGGGATGGGATGTCGGCCGATAGCTTATTTGGCTAATACACACACAAATCCGGTAGCATCGGCAGCTGAATTTTCAGCCGGTACTGCCTGTGTTTCGCCTCACTTTAATTTTTGCCGCTCTATCCGGTGCTGCTGCTGTAGCAGCAGGTGCGTTCGCCGCACATGGGCTGCAGCAGCGGCTTGAACCATCACTGCTAAACGCTTTTAAAACCGGGGCCGATTATCAGCTTACGCACAGCATTGTATTGCTGGCGTTGGCGCTATTGATGCTCATTCGGCCCGCTACTCCTTGGCTCAATGGCTCAGCAATAGCCTTTATGTTCGGTATTACCTTGTTTTCTGGCAGCCTCTATGCGCTGTCCCTTTCGGGCATTGGCAAGCTCGGTATTATCACGCCGTTTGGTGGAGCTGCTCTTATTGTTGGCTGGTTATTACTGGCAGCGGAAGCGACAAAAATTGTTCCATAATCCAATGCCGGTTTAATTACTGACACCTTCGACAGCGGACTCTCCATGATCGACCCTGAAATAGCTGAACTACGGCAAGAATATAATCGCGGTGGACTGCGCCGAAGTGATATTGGTAGCGATCCGCTGGAATTTTTCCGCCAATGGCTGAGCGATGCGCGAGGCGCCGGACAGCTTGAGCCGAATGCTATGACGCTGGCGACTGTTAATGCCAGTGGCGACCCCAGCGCTCGGATAGTGCTGTTAAAAGCGCTCGACAATAACGGCTTTGTGTTTTTTACCAACTATGACAGTCAAAAAGGCCAGGAAATTGCGGAAACCCACAACGCGGCGTTGGTATTTTGGTGGGATAAACTGGAACGGCAAGTGCGCATTACCGGCCGGGTCGCAAAAATTGACGAGCAAAGTTCTACCGATTATTTTCAAAGTCGGCCGCGAGCGAGTCAGCTGGGTGCCGTTGCCTCACCACAAAGTGCGGTAGTGGCGGGGCGTGAGGACCTTGAGACCCGGCTTGCATCGGCAGAAGCTGAGTTCGCGGGCCGTGATGTGGTGCGTCCCGGGCATTGGGGCGGCTACCGGTTAATTCCCGAGGAGATCGAGTTCTGGGTCGGTCGCCGCAGCCGATTGCACGACCGCATCCTCTGCTGTCGCGATGGTGAGGGCTGGCAGTTAAGTCGGCTCGGTGCCTAAGCTGGTTTTGGCATTGATCCGCCGGTTTGGCGGGCTGTGTAGGCGAAGTCTTACGAAAATTTAATCAAAAAATCACATTAAACCTTAACAATTGCGGGTATTTACGCGATACTTCTCGAAATATACTGAATTTTGAGAAGAAAACTGATGAACAAAACCTTTCGCAGTGCCATTTTTGCTACCGCAGGCGCTTTGAGCGCTATTGTTGCACTACCCGCGCAAGCGGATTACGCCGAAGCTAACGTTAACAACGATGCCGCTCGTCTTGCTTACGGCTGGACTACCCAGCGCGAAGAAGGCCAGGTTCAGCTTGAGGGTGCGTTGCTTTTCGCTGAAGAAGAAGACAATGAGCGGGACGTAAAGCTGGCCAGCTTTGGTTTGGCGGTGATTGGCGACGCCGGTGTTCAGGCCTGGGATTTGAAAGCTGGTTTGGGCGCTCGCATATATGCCGGTCAGATTGATGCTGACCCCGATGATGTGACGGGTTTTGGTGTAGGTCTTGGTGGCGAGTTTTCGCTGCGTTTCCCGCAGATGAACCGCCTTGGCTTAAGCAGCCGTTTTTATTACGCGCCCGACATTCTGGCGTTTAACGACGTTGCGGAAATTATCGATTTCGCCTTACGGGTTGAGTACGAAGTACTGCGCAATGCCAATTTGTACCTTGGTTACCGCGTAGTGCGTGCCGAATCCGACGATACTGGCGACTCTGTTGATATTGATCGCGGTGTGAACGTCGGCCTGCGGATAAATTTCTAAACGAAGACCGGCTTGATCGAATGACTGGCTGGCTTCAAGCCGCCGCGGGGCTATAATGCCCGCCACATTATTCATTAAGCAGCGCGCGACTCTGTGTTTTAAACCGCGCAGGTCGCGCGCTTAGTATTGTAGAGAGATCATGGCCGGACATAGTAAATGGGCAAATATCCAGCACCGCAAAGGTGCCCAGGATAAAAAGCGCGGCAAAATTTTTACCCGCCTTATTCGCGAAATCACCACTGCTGCCCGGATGGGTGATCCTGACCCTGTGAACAACCCCCGTTTACGTCTGGCCATTGATAAAGGTCTCGCGGCAAACATGCCGAAAGACAATATCGAGCGTGCCATCAAGCGTGGCTCAGGCGAAACCGATGGTGGAACGTTCGAGGAAATCCGCTATGAAGGCTACGGCCCTGGCGGCGCGGCGGTACTGGTCGACTGCCTGACTGACAACCGCAACCGCACGGCTTCCGAAGTACGCCACGCATTTAGTAAGTTTGGCGGCAATTTGGGTACCGATGGTTCAGTGGCGTTCCTGTTCACCCGAACCGGCGTTGTGAACTATGAGCCGGGTGCTGATGAAGACGCCATTATGGAAGTCGCGTTAGACGCAGGTGCTGACGATATCGTCACCAATGACGATGGTTCTATTGATGTGATTGTCGCTCCTGATGAATTTGATTCGGTGGTTACTGCGCTGGACGAAGCCGGTTTGGAATCTGCTGATGCAGACATTATTCAGAAAGCTTCTACGGCCTCTGAGTTGGATCAGAAGTCTGCCGAATCGATGATGAAAATGGTCGATATGATGGAAGAGTTGGACGATGTGCAGGAAGTGCACTCAAACGCCGAGTTTCCTGAGGACTTTAAGCCAGCTTAAGTCGCTGACTTAGAGCTCTGTAGCCATGCGCGTAATAGGCATCGACCCCGGTTCGCGCATTACTGGCTACGGCATTATCGATATCGAAGGGCCGCGCAGTACTTATGTTGCTTGCGGTGCCTTGCAGTTAGCGCGGCAG
>CAJQNE010000285.1 GCA_905479545.1 uncultured Gammaproteobacteria bacterium
AGCTGGCCCTGGTGATAACGATGGCGACGGCGTCCCTAATGGTGCTGATCGCTGCCCTAACACCCCAGCTGGCGCAGCTGTTAACTCAGTTGGCTGCCCTCCTGATAGCGACCGTGATGGCGTTCCGGATTCAGTTGACCTTTGCCCTAACACTCCTCCGGGAACCGTAGTTAACGCTTCTGGTTGCTCTGGCGACAGTGATGGCGACGGCGTAGCTGACAATGCTGATGCTTGCCCGAACACCCCTGCAGGCGCTTTGGTTGATCCACGTGGTTGCGGTATCGATGATGATCGTGATGGCGTAGTAAACAGCGCTGACCGTTGCCCGAACACCCCGGTTGGTACCCAAGTTGACTACAACGGCTGTGAAATCAAAGATGTGCTTGTTCTGGAAGGCGTTAACTTCCGTCTGGACAGCGCCGACTTGCTGCCAACCGCTCTGAGCATTCTTGATCAGGCGGCTACTGTGTTGAACAACTACCCAACCATGACGGTTGAAGTAGCGGGTCACACTGATAGCACCGGCGAAGCGTCTTATAACTTAGACCTGTCTAAGCGTCGTGCTAGCTCAGTACGTCAGTACCTGATTGGCCGCGGCATTGACGGCTCACGCATGCAGAAGCGTGGCTACGGCGAAACCAGCCCGATTGCGTCTAACGCAACTCGCGCTGGCCGTGCTCAAAACCGTCGCACCGAGTTCCGCATCCTGAGCCGTTAAGCTTAGCGTGTAAGGCAGCCCGCCCGGGTTCTACCATCGGGCAGGTTTGCTGAACTCAAACAAACGCCCCGACCATTTGGTCGGGGCGTTTGCGTTTGGGGTAACAGAAATTGCTGTAAGTATTGTGTAGGACAATTACTTTTATGTGTAGGAATGATGGTGTCGGCATTTCCGGGCGGGCATGAGCAGGGCAGTACGGGTAAACTTGCCGCGGCTTGCATATCGACAAGCGCAATGCACCGAAACAGTCGAATGAACTACAAAACTATCGCTGAATTTGTTGGTAATACCCCGCTGGTTAAGCTGCAGCGGATGCCGCTTGAAGATGGGCGTGGCAATACTTACCTGGTGAAGCTCGAAGGCAATAACCCTGCGGGCTCGGTGAAAGACCGGCCGGCGCTGTCAATGCTGCAACGCGCTGAACAGCGAGGCGATATTAAGCCGGGCGATGTGCTTATTGAAGCTACCAGCGGTAACACCGGTATCGCTTTGGCGATGGCAGCGGCTGTTATGGGCTATAAAATGAAGTTGATCATGCCCGACAATGCCAGCCAGGAACGTCGCGATACAATGACTGCTTTTGGTGCAGAGCTTGTAGCCGTTACCCAGGAAGAGGGTATGGAAGGTGCACGCGATCTGGCCGATGCGATGCAGGCTCGTGGCGAAGGCATAGTGCTGAACCAATTCGGCAATGACGATAATCCGCTGGCCCACTATCACGGCACGGGGCCGGAAATCTGGCGTGACACTGGCGGAGAAATTACCCATTTTGTTAGTTCTATGGGGACTACCGGCACGATTATGGGTACATCGCGTTACCTTAAAGAGCAAAACCCCGACATTCAGGTTGTTGGTGTGCAGCCGGACGAAACGGCTTCTATTCCCGGAATTCGGCGTTGGCCAAAAGAATATTTGCCGAGTATTTTTGATTCAAGCCGCGTAGATCAAACGGTAGATGTGTCGCAAGCTGAATCTGAGGCCGCCATGAAACGCCTGGCCAGAGAAGAGGGAATTTTTGCGGGTGTTTCTTCGGGTGGAGCGCTGGCTGCGGCATTGCGTATTGGTGAGCAGGTTGAAAACGCGACTATCGTTTCGATAGTTTGTGATCGTGGCGATCGCTACCTCTCGACGGGCGTGTACAGCGAGCCGACACCCTAATGGCGCGCCGACGGCCGCAACGCAGGGCCGCGCATACCCGGCAAAATATTGGCGCGCCAATATCGGTGCATATTGAGTCGTTGAGTCATGATGGCAGGGGATTCACCCGTGTCGACGGCAAAGCGGTTTTTGTCTGGGGCGCATTGCCTGGCGAAACGGTAACGGTGCAGCGGCTCAAAGGCAGTAAAGACTTCGACCTGGCTGAAGTGCTTGAAATTACTGATCGCTCAGCTGAGCGGGTTGAGCCTAAGTGCGCGGTATTTGGCACTTGCGGTGGCTGCTCGTTGCAACATCTTGCGGCAGAAAAGCAAATTGGTTACAAACAGCAAGTATTGGCAAATAACCTCAGCCGTATTGGCAAGCTAGCGACGACAAAGGCACCGCAAACCTGGCTGGAGCCGCTGGTTGCCGAGCCTTGGTATTACCGTCGTCGAGCCCGGTTTGCGGTAAAAGATACCTCTAAAAAAGGCGGCTCCGGAAACGGTGCATCCGCGAAAGACGGGGTGTTGCTCGGTTTCCGCGAGCGGGAAGGGCAAGCGATAACCGCAATGAGCCGATGTGAAGTTCTGCAAGCACCGCTGCCAGCGTTAATTGAGCCGTTGAAAACCGCTATTGGCCAGCTGTCTATAAGTCGTGACGTGACTCAGGTGGAAGTGTCGATCGGTGAGGCGATTGATGGCGCTGAGCAGCCCACCGTAGCGATGGTTTTTCGGGTAATGAAACCGACGTCTGATTCCGATGATGCGCTGCTGAAAGCTTTCGGCGCTGAGTTTGGTATTGATATTTACTTGCAGCCTCAGGGGCCAAACAGCATTTACCCGCTAACGGCGGCACGGCGTTTGTACTTTCCCATTAAGTTGCAAAACCAGCCACGACTAGAGCTGGATTTTCAGCCAACTGATTTTATTCAGGTAAACAGCGCGCTCAACAATAAAATGCTGGAACGCGCAGTGGACCTTCTAAACCCGCAACCCGGAGAGAAAATTCTCGACCTGTTTTGTGGGCTAGGAAATTTCACCTTGCCACTTACTCAGCGCTGCGAAAAAGTTGTCGGCATTGAGGGCGATTTTTCATTGGTGAGCCGGGCGCGTGATAATGCCAAAAACAACGGAATTGATAACGCCGAGTTTTTGGTCGAAAACTTGTTTGAAGTGAACCGAGGCGCTGCCTGGTTGAATCACCGATACGATGCTGTGGTACTCGATCCGCCACGTGCTGGTGCCAAAGAAATTTTGCCGTTTTTACCCAAAATGGCTGCCAGTCGAGTGTTGTATATAAGTTGCCACCCCGGCACATTAGCGCGCGATGCTGGCACGCTGGTGAACGAACTGGGGTATGAGCTAACAGCGGCAGGTGTTATGGATATGTTCCCGCATACCTCACATGTTGAATCTTTCGCCTTATTTGAGAAGAAGTAGTTCTGTTATGGCCGTGGAAATCGAGCGTAAGTATTTATTAGCCAGTGAGCAATGGCGCGAAGAAGTCACTCGCAGCCAACGCATGGCCCAAGCCTATTTTGCCAATACCGACAGAGCCTCAATGCGGGTTCGTATTGCTGGCGAGCAGGCTTGGCTGAATATTAAAGGTATGACGATAGGCGCGTCGCGACCGGAGTACGAATACGAAATTCCGCTGGCCGATGCCGAACAGCAGTTGGCCTTGTGTATGCCGGGGCAGGTTGATAAAACCAGGCATTACGTTGAGCGTAACGGCTTGGTGTGGGAAATCGATGAGTTTCATGGCGACAATGCCGGCTTAATTGTTGCTGAAGTCGAGCTCGAATCCGAAGACCAGTCGATCATGAAACCCGGCTGGTTAGCAGAAGAAGTGACAGGCGAAGCTCGTTACTACAATGTGATGCTGGCAAAAACTCCCTATAGCCAATGGCCGAAGTAGAGCAGCAGCCGTGGCTGCGGATTTCAATTGCCCGGCAAACGCTGGAGCTAATGATCGGCGATAAGCCGCTGCAACAGTGGCGGGTGTCGACCGCTAAAAATGGTGCCGGTGA
>CAJQNE010000286.1 GCA_905479545.1 uncultured Gammaproteobacteria bacterium
GGTGGCGGGGGAAACTCTCTTCAAATCGAGCACGCGACAAGCGTGATATTGCGGCACTCCGTAAAGCAGGCTGGCGGGTTCTGGTGGTTTGGGAGTGCGCCATTAAGGGTCGTGCCAAGCAAAATGAAGAGGCGATCATCGGCTGCGTTACAGAGTGGCTGCAGTCGAAGGAAGGCTACCTTGAACTACAGAACGCCAAGGATAGCTGGCCACTAAAAACCCCCGCATAAGCTGCATAAGCAACCAAGAGGCGGGGGCTGATTTAACCTTGCGATAGCGGTGTTTCGCTATCGCGGTTAATCATAAGCGCTTAGCGGCTTGGGCCACCGGCAAAGAAGTAGCTGGCGCGAATGAACAGGCCGTTGGTGTCGAGATCAATATCGTCGTCATCATCGAAGGTGTTGTCGTCGGCATCGAGTGTGGTTTGGCCGAAACGAACTCCACCTTCAAAGCTGAAGAACTGACCATTTGGCTGGTAGAAATCAACGCCTGCGCTGGCACCAAGGCCTACGCCAACGGCACGGTCAAAACCAGTTTCGTCATCAAGGCTTACAATCTGTACGTCAATTGCAGGGCCTACCCAGAAGCGCTGGCTTGCATCGCCGCCGACGCGAAACGCGAAGGTGTTGTCTATTGAGAAACCGTCATAGTCACTGTCATTATCTTGAAAATCATTGGTGTCTAGCTCGTATTCACCGGTGATGTAAGAAAGCGTACCGCGGTAGCCGAATAGCCCGGTAGGGGTACTGGTATCCAGCGTTGCGCCAATGCTTAAGAAGTCGATATCACCGTCTAAAAGACCGTTGTTATCGTCGTCTTCTGCGTTGAGTGTGCTGTACCCGACGGTGGCACCCCAGTTTATAGCGTGGGCCTGGCCTGCCAGTGCGGCGGTTCCTGCGAATAGGATAGCTTTTAGTAGTTTGCTGTTCATTAATGTTTCCTGATTGTAGTGGGACAGTTTTAGCGCCAAAAAAGCACGCTGATTAATACAGGGTTGTCATTAAAGTGAATACTCACTAATGCAGGTCGCGGACAATACACCGACCTCCCTTCTAAATAAACACTGTTATTTTAGCAGGTTTTTGTCGTTTTGCCAGTAGATGTTAACCGACACATTATTTTCGTCAATATGGTTGGCTATTGAGCGCGCTTAAACACCAGTGAGGTATTAATGCCGCCGAAGGCAAAATTGTTGTTCATGGCGTAGGCGCATTCGCGGTCAGCCATTTCGCCTATCACGTAGTTCAGGTCGCCACAGCGCTCGTCTACGGTGCTGAGGTTCAGCGTCGGTGTAAAGCGACCCGCACTGAGCATTTCTACGGTTAGCCACGATTCAATCGCGCCACAACCGCCTAGCGTATGGCCGAAATGACCTTTCAGCGAGCTCACTAGCGGCTTGTCGCCAAATAGCCGCTCTACGGCTTGCGATTCGGCGATATCGCCGCGATCCGTCGCGGTGCCGTGGGCACAAACGTAGCCAATCTCTTCAGCGTTCAGGCCGGCACTTTTTAAGGCCAGACGCATCGCCCGTTCCATGGTGTCGGTATTGGGCTGAGTAACGTGGGTGCCATCGCAGTTGGTGGCATAGCCGACCACTTCAGCCAGTATGGTCGCGCCGCGTGCTACGGCGTGGTCGTAATTTTCCAGCACTAGCGTACAAGCGCCTTCGCCGATAATCAGGCCGTCGCGATTGGCATCAAACGGTGCCGGGGTGCTGGTCGGTGCGTCGTTTTTGCTGCTAGTGGCCAGTAGCTTAAAAAAAGCGGCGGTTTGCGACGGGCAGAGTTCTTCGGCGCCGCCGCAGACCATCACATCCTGCATTCCCAGCTTGATGGCCTCAAAGCCATAACCCACGCCCTGGCTACCCGAGGTGCAGGCGCTACTGGTGGTATACACGCGGCCTTGCAGGCCGTAGGTGACAGCGATATTCACGGCTGCGGTGTGCGACATCATTCTTAAGTAGGAGCTGCTGTTTAGCTTGCTGAGGGTGTTGTCGTTAATAATGGCGGCGAACTCCAGCGTAGCCGACGAGCTGCCTGCGCAGGAGCCGTATGAAACGCCGGTGCTGCCATCGGTTAAACAGCTGGCACCGATTAAGCCGGCTTGCTCCAGCGCTTGCTGAGCGGTGGTGGCGGCCATTTGTGCGACCCGACCCATGGTGCGGGTGTGCTTACGCTTAAAGCCTTTATGTAGTTCAAATTCGGCAGGCGCTGCTATTTTGGTGCCCAGCTCGGCAATTTGCTGCCACTCTTCAATAACTTTAACGGCACTGCGATTGGTTTCAAAACCATCCAGCACGGTTGGCCAATCGTTGCCCAGCGGAGTAATGCCGGCCATGCCGGTGATAGCAACGCGGTTCAACAGATGCCTCCGTTAACGCCAATAACCTGACGGGTGATGTAGGCCGCCGGTTTTGACATTAAAAACGACACGACCGCGGCCACTTCTTCGGGCTGGCCGAGGCGGCGTAGCGGAATGGCTTTTTTGATTTCGTCCAGCGGCGCGCCTTCGGCCATATCGGTATCAATTAGCCCCGGTGCGACACAGTTAACCGTGATATTCCGTTTGGCGAGTTCCAGCGCGAGCGCTTTCGTAGCGCCGATAATTCCAGCTTTGGCGGCGCTGTAATTTACCTGGCCGCGATTGCCCATAACGCCGGAAACGGACGACAATGTAACGATGCGACCCGGCCGCTTCGCTCGTGCCATTGGCATAATAAGCGGCTGCAGTACGTTGTAAAAACCACCGAGGTTGGTGTCGATTACCGCGTCCCAATCAACCCCGGAAATAGCCGGGAAGGCATTATCGCGAGCGACGCCAGCGTTACAGACAATGCCGTAATACACGCCATTCGCTTCAACGTCTGCCAGCAAGGTGGCGGCTGTCGCTTCGCGGTCGGTAATGTCGCATTGCAGCACCCGGCTCTCACCACCCAGCGTCGAAATTTCAGCGGCAACGGCTTCCGCCTCTTCAAGCTTGGAGCGGCAATGCACCACTAGGTTGTAGCCTTTCGCGGCCAGATCCAGGGCAATCGCTTTACCAATGCCACGGCTGGAACCGGTCACCAACACCCATTGCCGGCTTTCGTCAGCCGCCGCGTTATTGTTGTTTGCCGGGTTAGTTTGGCTTGCTGACATTATAATTTTCCGTCGAGTACTGGTTGTTGCTGGGATTCTTCGTTGGCGAGAAAAGCCTTAATCTGGCCACTGGCGACCTCGAGGCCATCCAACAGCATTCGGGTGTTAAACGTGCCGATGCCGGCATCAAAAAATATTAGTTCATCGCGTACTTCAATGTCGTAACGGCCGAAGCCCAGCAGCGGTTTTGCGTACTTAAAATGCTTAATACCGAGCAAAAAACCGATAAATTCAGCCCGCTCGGGGTGCCGGTGGGTAATGCTGGCGGCTACTGCCTGGGCCATAAACTCGGCCCCGGCCATAGCGTCTACACCATCGCCGGTCGCTAATATATGGTCGGGCTTAATGTCGGCATGAACCAGACAGTGGTCGTCGTGCGATTCGACAGACTCTACCCAGCACATCTTGCCGCTGTGCATGATGTTCGGGCGGTGTCGCCCCTGTGGGGCCGCCGCTTTGTTGTGCGCTTTTGTTGTGTTCATAAGCGAGGGTTTTAGCCGTTAGCCCGTAGTTCATCTGAAGGTTCTGCAGCTGAGCGCTACGGAAGCAGCTCTGTGCGTTATTGCCGGGGCACTCCACTACCAATACCGGCTTACCCTCAGCGTTTTTAATGGTTCGCCGCCACTTCGCTGCAGCCGCTTCTGATGTTGCCGACGGCTGCTCTATTGTCCATCCGTACGGGGCGATGGCCGTACGTAACACTTCGCTATCGGCGTAAATCGTCATAAAGTCGCTAACAATTTGCCAGGGGTTAAACGCGTCTGGTAGCAAGAGCGACTTGGTACTGTCTAGCGCTTTACCGTCGTAACTTACTTTGTACAGCTGCAGACCAGCGCCACTGAGTGCCACTAAATCCAGCACTTCACCCTTCCGTTCGGCTACCGCCTGAATTTGTCGCTGTTTACCGCTGTTATCACCGGCAAAACTACCAATTAACTGCTGATGCAAAAAGCTTAATGGCAACCCCTTAACGGGTACCGCCGCCGGCAATGTACCCATCGATAATTGGGCCGACGATTCTATCAGCGCCGCTACGCCCGATTTTTGTGTGGTTGAACAGCCGGTAAAAGATAAAGTTATTGTAAAGCAAGCGCCTACAAGGGGTAACCATCTAACCA
>CAJQNE010000287.1 GCA_905479545.1 uncultured Gammaproteobacteria bacterium
GCGTTGGGTAGTCACGCTCAGCGAATAGTTTTTGGTTGGTAGCGCTCCGAATGAGCTCCCGCTAATCGTTTTTTGATATTTAACCAAGGCACTGAATTTAAGCCACACTGGCATTCGCTCGAAAATGAAAATTTTTATTCCCAAGCAGCGGTGAACGCTCAGTGGAAATTTGCTCGTACGATAGAAAGTAGCTGCCCTGTCGTGCAATGGTAAGCCAAGCCAAAGCAAAGTGGCGTCCTTGTTAGTTCGCGGGTATGTTCTAGTAAAGGTTGTAGCAAGTTCTAGGCGGTCGGCATTATGGTGCGGGTAAGCAAACTCCGGGTAGTAAGCAAGCTAACCAGCGTCCCTTCGGCGAGTTTTCGGGTTCTCGCAGGCATTTGCGTGCAACCCAACATGCGCTTGCAGGCTGACATTTTTTCCACTACGGCTTTCAGCCTTCGTTCCAAAAACACGCTTCGCGTGGCCTTCGGCTGCACCTGAAGCTTGGCGTTGGGCGGCAAGTTCGACTTGAATGCGCGCTCATGACGGGGAACTTGGGTCGTTGTGTTCAATAATCGGCTACAGGGCTATGATGTGAAAGGCAACGCGTTCAGACAATACAGAGAATTTGAGACATGAAAAAATTATGCATTTGGTATGGATCCAAAACTACTCGCCAAAGAAATATTCTTCGCTTTGTCGCCGTGGCCCTTTGTGCAGTCCCCTTCGTAGGCTGGCTTTTTGTCGCTCCTTGGCTTGTTCCGCTTCTTTTGTACCTCGAGTTCCATTTGGAAGAACATAAGGCCGATTGAGTTCGGCTTTAAATTAGCTAATTTTTTATCAATAAATCAAATAATCGAGATTTTTAGAATATGCAAGCTCCTCAGATTTTAGGGATGTTAATTGGCGCTGCCTTGATGGGCTTGGGCTTATTATTTTGGAGTATTCAAAAAGATAACAAGCGCACTTGGGTCAGGCTCCTTTCAGTCATCGCTTTCTATTTTGGTATTTTGTCCGTTGCTCAAAACGCCATGTTTTCGTATGCATCAACTTGGAGTTGGGAGGGTGTATTCTACGTTTGGGCTGGTCTGTTTGGGCAAGCACTGGCTCCAATAATATTTTCTTTTCTTGGTTGTCTTTATAGGCCAAACCGCGCGGCAGGATACGCCGTGATGCTTGTGATCTTCACAGGCTTAATTATGTTGGGAAATGCGTAGTCATCGACTTTTCGCGAAAAACTGCAGCGCATTAGAGTTGCCGCCCAACAAATCATTGCAGCGGACGTTTGACCCGCCACCCATTTTTGCTTTCGCAAAAACTGGCGTCGCCTCAAACGCCGCTGAATTCAGGCGTTAGATCGCAGTTGAATACTAAGGTTGGGAAGCTTTGTAGCCTGTCGTTGTCATCGTCGTAAATCAGTACCTGGCATCGCCAAGCAAGAAGCCGCTTCACGATGCTTTCGAGCAAAACTTCTCTTCCAGCCCATTGTCTGCCCGCCCGTGCTTCGCACCAGCTAATTTTTACCAAGGATCAGCTTTGCAGTTGGTGAGTGCACCACTCTGTCGTAAGGAAAACGGAAGTTTCGTTTGCGGGTTATCTGTTGGCCGTTAACTGGCTATTTGCAGCCAATATGCAAAACGAGCACTGGTTTCGGTTAGCTTTATTGCTTGTCGAATAGCAGCCAAATTTGTAGCGTTGGTTTTAGTTTTTCAGCAATACGCTTCGGGTGCATCGGTGGCGGTTTAATAGTTGGTGGGCAAACTTCGCTAACCACTGCTACTATTCTGAGAGAGCAATATCGGAAGCAAGGAGCAAGAAGTGATCGAAGTGCAGTGGAACGCACAGCCAGCCAGAGTTGGTAAATTTGGCAGCCGTCTTCGTTGTTGGCTAAGTCCAATATCAGCAGTCAACCCAAGCCTAAACCTCAACGGCGAATCTAACATTTGCATGCAGTTGACATTTTTTTCCACTACGGCCTTCGGCACTTCGTTCCAAAAAACTGCGCTACGCTTGCCGCTTCGCGGTTCAACTGATGCAAGGCGTTAGAGAGCTTCACTCATGAGTATCCTCGAAAATTCAGTCGTTTCAATTACACTTGGCTTGGAAGACTATAAATCAAGCGATGATCGTCGGTTAATTTCCTGCACTAGAAACTTGGCAGCAGGGATACTTTTGCTTTTCAAACACAAGTTAGAGCTTCTAAGCCCTCCAGATAGCAACGAAGCATTAATCAAGCAAAAGGTTATGCCGGTACTACAAGCTGACGGTGGAATATTGTGGGTTGGAGACGGTAGAAAAACGGTCGATGTCCAACAAATTAAGGATCGATTTAAGTCACTCAATATTAGCGCGGATTGGAAAAAGTTTGATGAAGTCATTCGCTATAGGAATGATATAGAGCATTACTATTCTCAATTGAACCGTGAATCAGTTGAACGAATAATTTCGAAATCACTTGGGGTTATTCGTGATTTTTCGGAAAATGAACTAGAAGAAAGTGCTCTTAGTCTTCTCGGTGAAGACAATTGGAAAGTGCTGCTGGAAGTTGACGAAATCTATGAGAAAGAAAAATCTAAGTGTGTAGAATCTCTCGAAAGCTTGGATTTTTTCGACCCCGTAATATTCGAAGCCTTCACCCAGTATTGTTGTAGCGAATGTGGATCAGATTTAATCGAATCAGATAGTAGTGATACAAATGCGAATCTAGTCAGCTACTCCTGCAAGGCATGTGGGGGTAGTTTTGGTTATGAGACTGTCGCTGCAAGTGCCGTCGGAGAGCATTTCGCGTTTGACGCTCACATGTCTGTAAAAGATGGAGGAGACTTACCCGTAGTTGATTGCCCCGAATGCCTCGAAGGTGTTTACCTCTTTCAGCAAGGCATTTGTAGCAGCTGTGGCTTTGAAGGTGAGCACTCTTGCGTGCGTTGTGAAGCACAAATCCCTCCAGAAGAGTTTGATGGCTCGGGCGCATGTGGTTATTGTTCTTACATGGCCGAAAAAATCATGCATGAATAGTCTTGAGTATTTACATGCAAAACCAGCTCTCTAACATCACCTTGGAGAGGGACGCTTTTTACGCTCCGCCCTTCGGGCTACACTCCAAAACCGCCCCTCAAGGTGGGCGTTATGTCCCGTTTGGAAGCTCACTAAGCTATCCAATGGTGATAAATAAAGCTGCCTATAGTCACTCCTAAAAATACCCAGGGCATCATGGAAAAATCAGCAAAGCCATTACATCGGTTTATTCGCGTTTTAGAGGTTGCGGCCTCGGGTGCTGGCAAAATAAACAAAGATTCCGGCGTTGATTTAGTCGCCGCAAATTCCTTGTACGATGATGGATGTATATCTGGAGCGCGTGGGCAATACCCAGCCGAACCCGGTCGTTTTTTGATACAAGATTTATCTATTACCCCCAAGGGGGCCGCTCTTTTGGCTGAATGGTCTGCTTTAATAGCCAGAACTTCAAAATCCGGTCGCTTCCTAGCCGTAGCTGAGCGGCTCGTATGGGTTTTAGTAGGTGTTGCTGCTAGTCTTTCTGGTAAGTTCATCGAATCTCTCCTAGTTAACTGCACATAACAATTGCATGCAGTTGACCCGCTTTCCACTACGCCTACGGCTCCGTTCCAAGCGGTCAACTGATGCAAGGCGTTATGTCTCAAAATCGTATAATTTATGCAAACCAACCAACTAGAGAAAATTGACTTATGAGCGAAACCAACAACACGAAAGCTGGAATG
>CAJQNE010000288.1 GCA_905479545.1 uncultured Gammaproteobacteria bacterium
GCACCTGACTACGGCGCTTAGCGGCCCGTTGCTGAAACTGGAAAGTGAGTTACTCAACCGTCAATCCGACATCGAAAGCTGGTTCGATCAACAATGGGCCTTAACACCACCACCGTTCTATAGCTCAGTCGATTTACGCAATGCAGGGTTTAAACTGGCACCGGTCGATACCAACCTATTCCCTGCCGGCTTTAACAATCTGAACCCGGCCTTTAATGAGCGTGCAGTACAAGGCATTCGCGCCGCAATGGAACGAGCGTGTTCTTTTGCGCGTGGCATTGTGCTGGTGCCCGAAAAGCACACTCGTAACACATATTATCTGGAAAATTTAGCAACACTCGCAGGCCTGATAGAGAGCGATGATTTCCGCGTTCGCATCGGTTCTATTGCACCCGAGATTACCGAACCGACCACTTTCGACCTACCGTCAGGCAAGTCGCTGCTTATAGAGCCTCTAGTTCGCCGCGAGCACGACGGCAAGCACCAAGTTGGCGTCGGCGAGTTCTTCCCCTGCGCCGTGCTGCTCAATAACGACCTATCGGGCGGGCTGCCGGAAATTTTGCGGAATATCAGTCAACCCGTGCTACCACCGTTGGCGCTGGGCTGGAACAAGCGATTAAAATCGGCTCATTTTGCCGAGTACCGCAGCGTTGCTGGCGAGTTTTCCGAGCTACTCGGCATCGACAGCTGGCTAATTGATCCGCTTTTTGCCAACTGCGGCAAGGTTGATTTTAAAGACCCCGAAGGTAACGAGTGCCTCCGGTCACAAGTGGGTCTATTACTGAAAAAAATTGCGGCTAAGTATGAAAAATATGGGATTGACCAAGAGCCCTTCGTCATAGTGAAGGCCGACGCCGGAACTTACGGCATGGGAATTATGGTGGCGCGCAGCGAAGCCGACGTAACCCAGCTAAATCGAAAGCAACGCAATAAAATGGCCTCATCGAAAGAGGGCAACACCACGAATAGCGTGATTATTCAGGAAGGTGTTTACACCATGGAAACGGTAGCGAGTGAAAACGGCCCCGCTACCGCCGAGCCCGTGGTATACATGATTGATAGCACAGTAGCGGGTGGTTTTTATCGGGTTCACACCGGCAAAGGCCAACAAGACAACCTGAACTCCCCCGGCGCAGAATTCAGACCACTGAGTTTTGCCGAGCCCTGCGATACGCCCGACTGCTCACAAGCGCCCAATGCTGAACCGAACCGCTTCTACGCTTATGGCGTTATAGCTCGCTTAGCCGCATTGGCCGCCGCACGGGAGATTGCCCCCCACGCAAAAAGCTCGTCTACCGTAGTGGATAACGCAGCATGACTATCAACCACCCCCTGAAACTGGGTGTTGTGATGGACCCCATTGGGGCAATTAAACCTTATAAAGACAGCACCCTCGCGATGTTGCTGGAAGCCCAGCGGCGTGGTTACGAAATACACTATTTCGAAATGGCTGACATCTGGCTCGATGACGGCATCGCAAGAGGCAGCAGCCGTTTGCTGAACGTCGCCGATGACGAACTTGACTGGTTTAAACTCGCTGAGCCCAATGAGATATTGCTAGGTAGTCTCGACATCATACTGATGCGCAAAGACCCGCCTTTTGATACCGAGTTCATTTACGCCACTTATATTCTGGAACAAGCCGAGGCAGCTGGTGCACTGGTGGTTAACAAGCCTTCTGCATTGCGCGACGCCAACGAAAAAGCGTTCACGGCCTGGTTTCCGCAATGCACGCCACCAACCCTGATTAGCCGAGACATGCAACGCCTTCGCGGCGCGCTGGCGGAGCACGGCGATATTATCCTTAAACCACTTGACGGGATGGGCGGTGCGTCAATTTTCCGACTGAAGAATGGCGACCCGAACGTCGGTGTCGTTTTGGAAACTCTGACCGAGCATGGCAGTCGTTACGCCATTGCTCAGCAATTTATTCCGGATATCAAAAACGGCGACAAACGCATATTAGTTATCGACGGTGAGCCTATGAGCCACTGCCTGGCACGCATTCCGGCCGAGGGCGAAACTCGCGGCAATATCGCGGCAGGTGGACGCGGCGTTGTGCAGGAAATCAGCACTCGTGATCGCTGGATTGTTGAGCAAGTTGCCCCAACCCTGCGCGAAAAAGGTTTGATTTTTGTCGGTCTCGACGTAATCGGCGACTGGCTAACTGAAATCAATGTCACCAGCCCCACTTGCATCCGCGAGATCGACGCTGGCGCTGATATAAACATTGCTGGCGCGATGTTTACCGCTATCGAAAACCGTCTGAGCGTAACACCGTAACTATATTCACTTAACGAGCATCAGGAAGCATCTGTCGCATGGAACAAGCCGTTATCGTTGCAGCACTTCGCACACCGGTCGGGAAGTTTGGCGGTTCGCTGGCCGACATTCCCGCCCACGAACTCGGCGCGGCGGTTATTCGCCGGCTGCTCAAAACCACCGGCGTTGCAGCAGAGGCCGTTGACGAAGTGATCATGGGCCATGTGCTCACTGCGGGCTGCGGCCAAAACCCGGCCCGCCAGGCCAGCATCGCTGCCGGCCTGCCTAATAGCGTGCCAGCATTCACGGTAAATAAAGTTTGCGGTAGCGGCCTTAAAGCCGTGCAATTGGCGGCGCAGGCCATTCGCTGTGGCGATGCTGAAATTATCATTGCCGGCGGACAGGAAAACATGAGCGCGGCTCCACATGTACTACCGAAATCACGCAGCGGCCAGCGCATGGGAAACTGGCCGCTGATCG
>CAJQNE010000289.1 GCA_905479545.1 uncultured Gammaproteobacteria bacterium
GAGGCTGCATATTGCACGGTTTTGCCAGCTACGCCCGAACCTACGAAATGCTATTGAACGAAGGCTACGATATTAGTGATATCGACTTAAAATTCGTTAAACCCAACCTGCTGCCAAATAAAAACCTCGCCGTGCAGGTTGCCAGAAAGTCTGCCGGTAAAACGCCTGTCCGACTCATTGGCCAGGAAGGCGATCGTGCCGGGCAAGTTTATCTAGCCGGACACTTCAGCTAACCGTTACATCATAACCGCTTACATATGGGCATTCTCTCACCATGACCTACTACACAAAACTCGCCGCTGGCCGTCAGCCGGTAATCGTTGAAGCACTGCGCACGCCGTTCTTAAAATCGGGTGGTCTGTACGCTGAGTTCCTCCATCATGAACTCGCCGCTCAGCCGATAAAAGCCTTGTTAGAGAAAACTGGCGTAGAACCAGAGGCCATTGAAATACTGACTGTGGGCCAGGTTGTGCAAGAGCTCGACACCACCAACGTTGCCCGTGAGGCCGGTTTAGCCGCTGGCCTACCTTCACGTATTCCGGCCTATAGCATTTCCATGGCCGGAATTTCGCCCGCCGTGGGCTTTGCCCATATCTGCGACATGATTGCGCTAGGTCGCATGGATGTTGCCATCGCTGGCGGCAGCGAAAACTTCTCCGAAATTCCTATCCGGTTAAACCGGAATGTGCGACGTCGCGCTGTCGGGTTGGCGCAAGCGAAATCCGCTGCAGAACGACTAAAAGTAGCCGCAGGCCTGCGGCCCGGCGACTTGGTACCCGAACTTCCGAGCAGCACGGACCTTACAACCGGCCTGACGATGGGCGCTGCCTGTGAAGTGATGGCTGAACGATTCGGAGTGACTCGTGAAGAAGCCGACGAACTTGCCGCGCGCAGCCACCAGAACGCTGAAAAAGCCTGGGAAGCAGGTAATTTCAGTGACGATGTTTTCCCTACGACCAACCCGAAAGGTGAAACTGCCGAACGCGATAACAGTTTCCGTGGCGGCACCACGTTGGAGAAGTTGGCAAAACTTCAACCCGCTTTCAACGGCATTATCACGGCGGGAAACGCTAGCGGCTTAACCGACGGCGCAACAGCCCAGCTACTAATGAGTACCAGCGAGGCAAAACGCCGCAAACTGCAGCCGTTAGCCCAAGTAGTCGACTATGAGTTTATCGGCACCAACAGTTTGGGTAGCGGCATGCTGCTCGGCCCGGCAATGGCTATCCCCACAATACTTACCCGCAATGGCCTGAGCATTGACGACATTGCGGTGTTTGAGCTGCACGAAGCCTTTGCTGCACAAATAATCGCCAACCAAAAAGCGCTCGCCAGCAAGGAGTTCGCCATTAGTGCCCTAGGGCATAAGGATGCCATTGGCACCATACCGGTCGAAAGATTAAACCTTTGGGGTGGCTCGGTGGCGTTAGGCAACCCATTTGCTGGCACCGGCGGCAGACTGCTAAGCACCGCGGCCCGGCGTTTACAGGAAAGCGGAGAACGCTATGCGCTTACCGCTACCTGTGCCGGCGGAGGCTTGGGCGCAGCAATACTCCTGAGCAACCCGGACTTTTAAACCCTGTAGTATTAAATAAATCGATTACGGTACAAAAAATGCAACGAATGCAACATCTGCAGCCACAAATAGCACCGTTATCTTATTTGCTTCACAATGCCTAACCATTGGGTAGGCCACCAGTAACCGCAAGTCATAATCTGACTAACAGCAAGGTTTTGAATCCATACACTGCGGTAGACATCTTTACACAGGACATTTAATGCTTATTAAATCGACCAAAAAATTCGAAAAACAAATGCGACGCGCCTCCAGCTATGAAGAGTGGAAAGATGCCGCGCTGGCGCATGATAATGCCTCTGGAGCCGAACGCTGGAAGCAGATGGACCCGTCTAAACGCTTCGATTTCGCCAATATCCGAATTAGACTCGACAAGCTCCGAGAGCTGCGTGCCGGTGGTGACAATGCCGCGCTGCTATTTACGCTTAATGAGGGCATCCACGGCAACATGGGCGGCATGGGTGGCCAGTCGCTGTATAACCGCGCCCAGTTCGGTACCAAGAAACTGGTGGTGGACTACGTTACAGAAATCAACAAGTCGCTAGAATATCTGGCGAGCCCTGAAGTTACCGATATTAGCTTCGACGATAAGCTCGATTTCTTCCACCGCGCCAGCCATTGCTACGGTCGCACGGCACTAATGATGAGTGGCAGCGGTTCCTTGTTGTACTTCCATGTTGGTGTGCTCAAGGCACTAAACGACCAAGGCTTGGTGCCGGACGTTCTCTCCGGTTCCAGCGGTGGTGCCATTATCGCGGCTATTTGTGGCACACATAAACGCGAAGAGCTGAACGAAATGTTCACGCCGGAGTTTCTGCTAGCGGAAGTACGGCAGGAATCCGGCTTGTGGGAGAACTTATCAGCTATTAAACCACAGCGAATGAGTCAAGAGACCGTACGTGGGGTTATTGAACGGCTCATACCCGATATGACCTTTCAGGAAGCCGAGCAACTAACCGGAATACATATCAACGTTTCGGTAGCACCCGCAGAAAAACACCAGACATCCCGACTGCTCAACTCGGTGGCGTCGCCGAATGTGTTTATTCACGACGCACTATTAGCATCCGCAGCAGTACCGGGTATTTATGCACCGGTAACGTTAATGGCGAAAAACGTCCATAACGAACGTCAGCCTTACCTGCCATCGCGTAAGTGGGTAGACGGCTCAGTGAGCGACGACCTACCCGCTAAGCGGCTATCGCGCCTGTTTGGCGTCAACCATTTTGTGGTTAGCCAAACCAACCCGATAGCCAGACCATTTATTGGCAATAATGACGGTGAGCGTACTTTGATGCGTATTTACCGCGATGCGCTTCAACGCAGCTCAAAGGAATTCCTCAACGCTAATATTGAAGCAATGAGCAAGCCGTTGTCGCGTAATCCAATGCTCGAAAACCTGGCGAAGACTACCCGGTCATTGATGAACCAGAAGTACACCGCTGATATCAACATTATCCCCAGTACCCGGCTGGTAAACCCACTGAAGCTACTGTCATTGCGGTCTGAAAAAGAAGTGATGGAAATGATTGACGCCGGTCAACGTGCAGCGTGGCCCAAAATGGAAATGATCCGGGTTCAGACCATGATCAGCCGCACGCTGGATAGCATTCTTACGGAAATGGAAGGTGAGCACATGGCGCAGCTTAGCCACGCGAACGTAACCCGAGCTCAGCAAGTAGCCTCGCAGCGCCGGGCTTCTGGTCGTGCGGCTACGACAAGCCCGGGCAGCACGAAACAAGGCTCAAAGCGGAAGGCTGCCATAAGAGCGGTTAAATAGCCTGATGGCTATCATCAGTTACAGCGGCCGGGTGGCTCGTCGATAGCCCGGTTGCTGATTGCATTCAATTCTCAGAATGCATGACCACAAAAAAGCCGCAGGCCTGATCGCCTGCGGCTTTTTTTATGCTGAGCGAGCGAGCTAGTGACCGGCGACGGCACCCTGCTTCGCAGCTTTCTGCTTGGCGAGTAATTTCTTCTGATACCGGCCTTGCACCACATCGGTACAAACCAGTACGAAAATCACAAAATAGAAGGTCGTTTTGGTCATAACCTGAATTTCGTTACCGAATACCTTCATGTGCGCCAGGTGCGCACCTTCAGTAAGCAACATAATGCCGACAACAAATAAGACAAACAGTCCTAAAACTTCGTAGGCGCGATTTTTCTCAAGAAAATCAGAAACGCGGTCAGCCAACAGAAGCATCAGCGCTGCACCAATCATAATCGCGACGGCCATTACCCAGAACACATCAGTCAGTGCCATCGCACTCAGAATGGAATCGAACGAGAACACCACGTTCATCACCACAATCATGGCAATAATGGCCGCCGCTGAACTTTGCTTCTCATTCACGTGATCGCCTGCGTCTATGCCCACCATGTGCCAGATTTCTTTCATGGCGGTATAGAGGATGAACACGCCGCCAAACAGCACAATTATCACGTGTAGGTTAACGTCGGCGCTGAGCCATTCATGATCGATTTTGAACAACGAGTCCTGGAAAAACTTAATGATGTTGATAAGCAAAAACAGCAATACGATACGGAATACCATGGCCAACAAGATACCGACCTTGCGAACCATTTTTTGCTGAGCAAGCGGCGCTCGCTTTGATTCCAACGAGATATACAGCAGGTTATCGAAGCCCAATACCGCTTGCAGCAGTATCAATAAGGCTAGGGATATCCAGTTTTCCGGGGCTAAGAATGTTTCCATGTTTTCGTTCCTACGACAAAATTTGAAAGATTGTTAGGGCGCGACCAAGGCACCGCCGTCGACGATCATACTGGAACCTGAAACATAGCTCGAAGCATCAGAAGCCAGAAATAATACCATCGGTGCCATTTCATCTGGCTGAGCGGCCCTGCCGAGCGGCAACACGGGTAAAAATGCCTTCAGCACATCTTCGTTCTGAGTAATTGCCGAGGCAAATTTGGTGTCTGTCAGCCCGGGGCACAACGAATTCACGCGAATACCGTCTTTACCGTTCTCCTTAGCAAACGACTGGCTCATATTTATCACCGCAGCCTTGCTCATCGAATACGGCCCCTGCAGAGCGCCGGGCTTAATCGCGTTAATCGAAGCAACGTTAATAATGCTGCCTCCGCCATTCGGCTTCATCATTTTCACGGCTTTTTGGCACATGTAAAAATAGCCACGAATGTTCACTTCAAACACTTTATCAAAAGCATCCATCGGGCAGTCTTCAATCGGGCCGAAATACGGATTAGTCGCTGCGTTGTTCATCAACACATCAAGCCGACCGTAACGTTTTTCTACTTCGGCGAACAACGCGTCCATATGCTCGATGTTACCGGCGTGACAGGCGACTCCCAGGGCTTTGCCACCAGTTTCAGCAATATCAGCCACTATCTTGTCCAACGCATCCTGTCGACGCCCGGTAATTACCACCGTGGCACCATGCTCAGCCAACAAACGGGCTGAAGCCTCACCAATACCACGGCTCGCACCGGTCACTATCGCTACTTTACCGGTTAAATCGAATAACTTGCTCAATGCCTGCTCCAATCAATAAATAGCCGGTAAGCCTACGCAGCCTAACCGCCGCGACCAATTGCTCTAGCGAATCCTTTGCGAATCATGACGACCAATACCACAAGCGTTGTGGAACTAAAGCCGGCGCAAAAAAGACAGCAATAGTAGTGCTGCAAGCAAGCTGCTTAGGAGGCTTCGCCTAAACGAATACCGGATTACACATTCGTTAGCTCCACAGCTTGCTGAGCCAGGGTTTTGATTGCGGCGAAGTCCTGTTGCGCTAGTAATTCGCTAGGTACAAACCACGAGCCACCGATACAAGCGACACCACTTAAGTTCAGATAGCTTCTCGCGTTATTGGCATTAACGCCGCCGGTTGGGCAAAACAGCACTTCCGGAATGGGAGCCGCAAACGCTTTTAACGCGGCAACACCACCATTAACTTCGGCAGGGAAGAATTTCTGTAACCGATAGCCTGCTTCCAATAGTTTCAGGCTCTCCGAGGGGGTAGCCACTCCTGCAACGTAGGGCATATTGGCAGCAGTTAATAGCGCATCCGTGCTACCCGGGCTTACAGCGAACGATGCACCCACATTTTTTATCTGCTGAAATTGTTCAACCCGTCGAACGCTACCCGCACCAACTAGAATATCCGGCACTTCACTAGCGACACGCTCAATTGCCGCCAACGCAGCATCGGAGCGCAAGGTAATTTCAACAGCACCGATTCCAGCGGCTAACAGCACCCGGGCCAGTGGCACGGCGCTGTTAACGTCATCAATAACGACCACCGGCAGTAGCCGCACATCGCTTAATAGTTGAGTAGCATCCATCGCTTAGCTTCCAATTTCGTTACGCAAGAACACACTGGCGCCGACTGTGGCCGCACTAACATTCTTACGAAAGGTACCGAACAGCTCTCGTCCTGTACCACGGCTGTTGGCTGCAAGGTCAACCTCGGGATCAGGTCGGTTTTTCAGATCAGCGAATACGCGAATCTCACTGTTCTCAGCATCAACACGGACTATGTCACCGTCCTGAATACGGCCAATCAAACCACCTAGCGCGGCCTCTGGCGTCACCTGAATGCCTGCTAATATCTTGCCGGAAGCACCCGACATTCTGCCATCGGTTAACAGCGCCACTTTGTAACCCTTGTCCTGTAACAAACCAAGGTATGGCGTGAGTTTATGCAACTCAGGCATACCATTTGCCAGCGGGCCCTGGTGCGTAACCACCGCCACCATGTCACCAGCTAACTCGCTGCGCTCAAAAGCCTCAGCCAAATCACTTTGGTTACGAAATACACGGGCGGGTGCCTCCACGCAATGATGGGCTTCATCTACCGCTGAGACTTTAGCGACTGCCCTACCGATATCGCCGCCTAAGACTTTCAAGCCACCGGTTGGCTGGAATGGGGTTGTTACGCTACGAACAACATCCTCATCACCCGAATTCTCCGGCGCGTGGCTCCAGCTAATTCTGCCTTCGTGCAGCGACGGTGCTTGTGTGTAGAGATGCAAACCACGACCCACGATAGTGTTCACATCGGGGTTGAGCAAACCAGCAGAAAGTAGCTCACGAATAACAAAACCCAAACCTCCGGCGGCGTGGAAATGATTCACATCAGCCTGACCGTTCGGGTATACCTGTGCCAGTAGCGGCACCACTTCCGCCAAATCAGCAAAGTCCTCCCAATCAAGAATGATGCCCGCCGCTGCGGCTATCGCCACCAGATGCATCGTGTGGTTCGTGGAGCCGCCAGTGGTCAGCAAGCCCACCACCGCATTGACGATTGCCGCCTCATCAACGATGCGGCCCACCGGCATAAACTCACCACCCTGCCGAGTGATTCGCACCGCCTGCTGAACCGCTTCGACTGTTAATGCTTCCCGTAGTGAGGTACCGGGATTAACGAATGAACCACCGGGCAGCTGTAAACCCAGAAACTCCATGATCATCTGGTTGCTATTGGCAGTGCCGTAAAACGTGCAAGTGCCAGCACTATGATAAGCCGCCGACTCGGACTCCAACAGCTCGTCGCGGCCAACCTTGCCCGCGGCAAACGCCTGCCGAATAGCCGCTTTGTCTTTATTCGAAAGCCCGGACGGCATCGGACCCGCAGGTACAAATACCGTTGGCAGATGGCCAAACGACAAGGCACCGATTAACAGCCCTGGCACTATTTTGTCGCAAATACCAAGGCAAAGCGCCGCGTCAAACATATCATGCGATAGCGATACCGCAGTCGACATAGCAATCACATCACGGCTAAACAACGACAACTCCATACCGGGACGGCCCTGAGTTACGCCATCGCACATTGCGGGCACGCCACCGGCGACCTGAGCAACCGCTCCGGCATCCTCGGCTGCCTGCCGAATTTGTGCCGGAAATTTTTCATAGGGTTGGTGCGCACTAAGCATATCGTTGTACGCGGTAATAATGGCGAGGTTTGGCACCACGTCACCCGACAGCTTCCGCTTCGTATCAGCACCGCATGCCGCGAAACCATGTGCCAGGTTTGAGCACCCCATTGCGCCCCTGGCCGGGCCCTGCTGTGCGGCCTCATCCAGCTGCGCGAGGTAGCTTTTCCGGGATTCGGCACTGCGCTGCTTAATGCGCTGCGTCACCTGTTTGAGTACCGGGTTAAGGGGGGATGAATTTATCGATTCGGTTTGCATACTAATAGCACCTTCACTTGGCCCAGAATATCTGGACTGGAGTAATCGTTTGATTGAACAATGCACCCACCGGTGTGTCGCCTGGTGTATCAATCACTGCCCGTTTTTCATCACCAAATGCCAGCAATATCAGACACTTGGTGCGCAATAAGCGCGCCATAGGCATACTGATCCGTTGGTGCGGGCTCGCTGCAGTGCTGATAGTAATGGTCAGAGCCGACTGCTCTGAATCAAGCCCGGCTTCGAGATTGTCAGCGTCGGGGAACAGCGATGCAAAATGTCCGTCGCTGCCCATGCCTACCAGCACAGCAGCAAACGGTTCCGTCAGTGGCTCATCAGGTGAGCGATAAGAGGCATCTGCAGCCGGTCCCACCAGTAAGTTTTCCCGCAGCATTTTTTGATTGCTGTCCGGGTGCTGAACATCGACACAGCGATCATCGCTCAGCGTTACCTCAACACGGCCCCACTCAACAGGCTGCTCGGCTAACAAGGAAAAACATTCCAGCGGAGTCGAGCCGCCGCTGACGACTACAGCCGCTGTAGCTTGTGTTTCGAGTTGCATGCCGATCGCAGACGAGAGTGCCAGAGCGGCGGCTTCTGATGCCTGATGGCGGCTCGAAAAAGTGCTTATCACTTTCACTCGTCACCTCCCCATACGCGACCATCGCGACCTATCAATTGCTCAGCAGTTGCAGGCCCGGAGGAGCCAGCGACATAGCTATCCATTTTTTGATTGCTATCCCCCCACCCCGCCAAAATACTTTCCGACCAACGCCAGGCCATTTCGACTTCATCGCGTCGCATAAACAAAGCCTGGTTGCCGCGAATAACCTCCATTAACAGGCGTTCGTACGAATCACGATAACCGATGCCAAATGCCTCCTCAAAACTAAGGTCTAATGCCACCGGCCGAAGGTCAAACGGCCCGGGACCCGGCTCCTTCGACATAATGCTTAGCTTAACGCCCTCATTCGGCTGCAGCTGAATCGAAAGCGTATTGGGTTTAATACCAAATTTCACGTCATCAAAAATGACATGCGGCACAGCGCGGAATTGAATGAGAATTTCTGAATGTTTCGCTGCAAGACGTTTACCGGTTCGAAGGTAAAACGGCACTCCGGACCAACGCCAATTGTTTATCTCGGCCTTAATAGCTACATAGGTTTCTGTTCGGCTCGCTGCGCCCAGTTCTTGTTCGTAGCCCTGCACGGTTTTACCGTTAATCGCACCTGCCCGATACTGGGCACGCACCGTATTCGTTTTCACATCGGCTGTGTCTAATTTTTTTAGAGCGCGCAGCACTTTCAGCTTTTCATCACGAACCGCGTCGCCGTCTAAGCTAGAGGGTGCTTCCATAGCGACTAAACACAGTAGCTGCATCAGGTGGTTTTGCACCATATCCCGCAAAGCACCGGTTTCTTCGTAAAAATCGATACGATTGCCGACACCCAGTTCTTCAGCGACCGTAATTTGCACATGGTCAATAACCTGCCGCGACCACAGTGGTTCAAATAGCGAGTTGCCGAACCGGAGCGCGAGCAGGTTCTGTACTGTTTCCTTGCCCAGGTAGTGGTCGATTCGAAAAATTTGACTCTCAACAAAACACTCGCCTACGGCGGTATTTATAGCCTTTGCTGAAGCAAGGTCTGAACCAATCGGCTTCTCGAGAACAATACGCATAGCCTCAGTAATTAACTGGTTATCCCGCAACCCAGCCGCTATGGAACCGAACAGTGACGGCGACGTCGCCAGGTAGGCAGCCCGGACCTTTTTTTCGTTACCAGCGAGTAATTCGTTCAACCGGCTCCAGCTAGCAGGCTCGGTTACATCAAGCTCAACATAATGAACCTTTTCTGCAAAAGAGGCCCAACTTGTAAGATCAAGTGAATCGCCTTTTAAGCCTACTTCAACCGACTCCCGCGCTGCAGCCAGATATTCCTCCCGGGTCGTCGGAGTGCGGCCGACCGCAATGATGCGACTGTCGGCCGAAACCTGATCATCGCAGTGGCGGTGAAGTAACGCAGGCAACAATTTGCGTAACGCCAAATCACCCCCACCGCCAAATATAATCAGGTCAAATGGGTCGACCGGTACAAGTTTCGCCATAACAGCCTCATATGGACAGTTTATGGTTGAGCACAGCAATTTCAGTTGCACTCAACGTTAAAGAACTCTACCAGCATCAATTACAAATACTGACAAGCCCACAAACAACGCCGTCGATCAGTGCATATTCGCCTGAGATAGTGCCGTGACTGCAGAGAAAATAACTTTACCGTCCGGCTCCACTGAAACAACTAGACTTAACCGCACTGACCGGCAGGTATTCCAGGTTTTACATTAACGCCTGCTGCAAGATTAATTCCAAGTGTAGCCGTTAATGCGATCGCGACGCCGAGCTTATCGCTTCTCGACATAACTCTGCGATGCCACCGGGATACTTAACCCGGATATTCCTGGAGGACCGTCACCGGTCACCTGGAAAGACCGCTACATGCAAGGGGGAACCAACGGTTTTAATCACACTCGTCACCCTGCAACCCCGACCCCTGCTTTATTCAGGTGAAGGCAATTAGCTGCTCTTCCGAGTTTGCACGGTTATAGCAAAGGATGCGGCTTTACCGATAACAGGTTGATGCAGCCCAGATTACGCTACCGCAGGAACAACGTTTCCTTCGTGCTTAGCCTCCGTAACAACGGTACTCCAAAAGCCACAACATCTCACCTCAATCAAGCGGTTACGGCACCAAACCGCAACTGCTTCTCAAAAGCAAAAAAAAAGCCCGAAATCAACGTTTTAAGGATGATTTCGGGCTTTTTTTGTCTTGCTTATGGTGGGCCGTGTAGGATTCGAACCTACGACCAATTGGTTAAAAGCCAACTGCTCTACCAACTGAGCTAACGGCCCTCTAATCGCGCCAATACTTGCTGAATTGGCTAATACAACTGCGATGCTCCGACACGTTGGTTATGGCGCTCAGCGCCTGTCGGAGAGCGCGCATTGTACGAATTTATCGCCGCTTAGCAAGGGGAAAAACAGATTTTTTATCAAATCGCTTCTAAAGTCGCCGAACCTCGCTAAAAAACTAGATTCCCTGCACTTTCATTAATAATAAGCGGTCTTCCGCTAAACGCGCTGCGCGGCTACCGACGTAACTCGCTTTAACGGCCTCAAGCCGTTGTCGTGCCTCGTCATACTGTCTTTTTTCGTAGAGAATGTAGGCGATCTTGAGCTGAGCATCAGACACTTTGGCTGAACCAGGGTACTGCTGCTCCACTTTGGCAAACTCAACACGGGCATTATCAAAATCTCGCTGGCCGTAGTAAGACTCCGCTAACCAGTACTGCGCATTATCGGCATAGTCGCTATTCGGATAGTTAACAATAAAGTCCTGAAACCGGCGTTGAGCCGAATCCTGATCACCCTGTTGCAGTAACTCATAAGCAGCCCGGTATTGATCGCGCTCGCCGCCCATCTCTATGGCTGTTGACTGCAGCGAGACAGAAACAACCCGGGGTTCAGAAGGAGTGACTACCGGAAACGATGTTACCGGTGCTGCAATTGCTGCGGCAGGCGTAGGTGCGGTATTGCCAGCCCGTAGCGGTTTTTCAGCTTGTGGTTGCACGTAAGCACCAGGAGATTCAGCAGCCTGGCGGCGTTGCTCAATTTCAGCACGCAACTTCGCGATGGCAGCTTGCTGCTCTGCTAGTGCGGCCTGCAGACGTTGTTTACGTAGCTGTTCAGCAGTTAGACGAGCTGGCGCTGGTTCAATACGAGGTGCTGGCTCGATAGCCTGTGATTGCACTACTTCCGGCGGTGTCGACCGGGTAGTTATCGTCGGGCTACCACTCACCGTAGTGATCCTGGTTTGTGGTTGTTCGTTAACTGACGCAATCCCGACACTCTGCTCGACCCTTTGAACCCGTGCTTCAAGCGATTTCAGACGAATCAGTGTCGGGTCAGTATTTGGATCACGCTCCGACGGCGCAACGCAGCCCACAGTGACGAATAATAAGGTGCTGGTCAAAAATACGCGCGGTAATGTGGTCATAATCGATGTGCCGATAGTTCGGATAGTGAGCAGATATTTATTGGGAGGCTTTCAGGGCACTGCCGCAGGCATGTGCCCTGAAAACCGGGGTTATTCTGTTTAATGGCACTAATCGCCAGACAAAATTAAACGAAGTACCTTGAACGGGTTAATAGCCGACGTAAACCAGCTCTACCCGACGGTTCAACTTCCAGGCCGCATCGTTATGCTCGAGCCGCGCTGGTTTTTCTTCGCCGTAGCTAACCGTTTCTATCTGTTGTGGCGTTACGCCACGAGCCTGTAAAAACTGGCCAACCGCCGTTGCTCTGCGATTACCTAACCCAATATTATATTCGCGGCTGCCTCGCTCGTCGGTATGGCCCTCAAGACGGAAACGTACACCCGGATTATCGGCCAGTAACTGCGCGTGGGCGAGCAAAGCATTTTCATATTCGACGCCGATGCCGGTGGCGTTGTAGTCGAAATATATAACCCGGGTATATAGCGGGCTAGTGGGGTCGTTAAGGCCGGTGAATTGCGACTCAATTCCACCCTGCCCACCGATGCCTGTGCCGTCGGTTATACCGTTGGTTCCATAGCCAAACTCACCATTGCCGTTAACGCCATTCGCTCCATTAGCCGCACTACCAGCGCCACCTGCAGTGGTCAGCGATGTGCCAGCCGCGCCGTCACCGTCTTTTACGTTGCTACCACCGCCACAGGCCGAAACCAGCAATAACGCTGCCGACAAGGCAGCTGCACGAACAACTATTTTCATCAAATTCTCTCCAAAAACCATGTAATGTCGGGGCCGTACGCTTAATGATACGCGACCCGGTAATTTAGCCGACTGTGCGGCGCTTAGCGAGGGCCCCATACGGGTTCGCGAATGTCCCCTTTCACCGGCAGCTGCCACTGTGACAGCCCATCCACCGTAGTAATTACAATTCGGCTTCCGACCCTATTCTCAGCAGCATAGGCAATAAACCGGCCGTCGGGTGAAAAACTGGGGGAATCGTCTAAGCCACCCGCTGTGAGTGGCTCAAGTTCATTAGTGGCGAGCGATAACAAGGCAATTTGATCACCGTTGCTGCCGCTATGCACAACTGCCGCATCCAAACCGTTAGGGCTGCTTCGTGGTCGCGAATTACTGCTGCCGCTGTAGCTCAATCGTTGAGCGTTCAGCGAGCCAAGATCGACCTTGAACACTTGCGAGCTGCCGCCACGGTCGGAGGTAAACAATAAGCTTCGGCCATCAACGCTCCACTCGGGCTCGGTATCAATAGCCGGATTGCGGGTTACACGTTGGGTGTCATTAGTAACAAGGTCGCGAATATAAATATCGACATTGGCACCCTTTGAGAGCACATAGGCAATCCGACGGCCATCAGGAGAATACGCCGGCGAATTATTCAGGCCACGACCACTGGAAATTAGCTTGCGGGCACCGGTGCGTAAATCCTGACCATAAATTTCTGCCCGGCCATTTTCATAACTCACATAGGCAACCCGGTTGCCGGTCGGATGCCATGTCGGTGACAGTAACG